>NZ_JBHTLT010000129.1:0-55747 GCF_042679045.1 Sporosarcina contaminans
AGCTACTTTCAGTATTGAATGAGAAAAATACAAGAACAGGTGGCGAAAAACGATTCGTTTTTCGCCACCTGTTCTATTTTAGGGACTTATTGGACAGCCCCTTTTCATGTAAGTCGATAAAAGCCCCGTATATTTGATACAATATAAAGCGCATATTTGTAGCAATCGTTTAATCCTTTTTATGATAGATTTTTGTACATTGAAGAAAGTTGGTTGGAAACTGATGCAAAAAATAATGATTGATGAGCAATTTGATCAAGTTTATATTCGGATGTTCACGCACTTGTCCAATTTGTTTTTTGAGCAATCAAAGATCGTAACAGAGGCAGATCCAGAGGCGCTTGCCGTTCAAATGGAACTGTCGAAGACGGCTGAAGGAGAAATTGTTTGTACCGCTAACATGGAAGTGGGTGGGCAACAGTACGAAGCAACCTTTTCTGAGCGGGAAGAATTGGCGAATGAAAAGGAGAAAGTGCGTCAAACGAAAAGGCTTTATTCACATGTGTTTTTGGACGTGTTAGAGCAATATACAGGTATGACACAATCATGGGGAATCTTGACCGGCATTCGCCCGATGAAGCTTTACCACCAATATCGCCAACTTGGCTTTGGAGTGGAAGAAGTAAAATCTTTGCTTATGGAAAAGCATCGTGTGTCGGAAGAGAAATGTAATTTGCTATCTCAAATAGAAGAAGTGCAGTTAAAAGCGATTCCTGACTTACATCAGTTGCGTAATGAAG
Organism: Sporosarcina contaminans; assembly: GCF_042679045.1. NCBI lineage: Bacteria > Bacillati > Bacillota > Bacilli > Caryophanales > Caryophanaceae > Sporosarcina > Sporosarcina contaminans. Next base: position 741 of record NZ_JBHTLT010000129.1, read on the forward strand.
TAAGCATTTATATCGGCATTCCGTTTTGCCCGACGAAATGTGCGTATTGCACGTTTCCTGCTTACGCGATTCATAGGAAAAATGGTCGGGTCGAATCGTTTTTAGACGGATTGCATGAAGAAATCCGCGAAATCGGCAAATGGCTGAAAGAGCGCGAAATGAAAATTACGACGATCTATTTTGGCGGAGGCACGCCGACGAGCATAGAGGCGGATGAGATGGATGCCCTCTATCAAACGATGGTTGATTCATTTCCAAATATGGAAACCGTTCGAGAAATCACTGTGGAGGCAGGCCGTCCGGATACGATTACACCGGAGAAAATCGAAGTGTTGAAAAAATGGGGCATCGATCGGATTAGTGTTAATCCGCAATCTTATACGGATGAAACGTTGAAGGCGATCGGCCGACACCATTCTGTTCAAGAGACAATCGATAAATTTTGGCTGTCCCGCAATATGGGCATGAAAAATATTAATATGGATTTAATTATTGGATTGCCAAATGAAGGTTTGGCAGAATTTGAGCATTCTTTATTAGAGACGGAAAAAATGCAACCTGAGTCGCTCACTGTTCATACGCTATCCTTTAAGCGTGCATCTGAAATGACGAGAAATAAAGATAAGTATAAAGTGGCGGATCGGGAAACAGTGGAACAAATGATGAAGATGGGCGAACGTTGGACAGCTGCGAATGGCTATGCACCGTATTATTTGTACCGGCAAAAAAACATTTTAGGAAATTTGGAGAATATCGGTTACGCAAAGCCGAATGAGGAAAGCTTGTACAACATTATCATTATGGAAGAAGTGCAAACTATTATTGGGATCGGCTGTGGTGCTTCCAGTAAATTTATGGAGCCGGAGAGCGGCAAAATTACCCAATTCCATAATCCGAAAGATCCTGCAGCGTATATACTTACATTTGAAGAGTATATCGATAAAAAGATTGAACATTTAGAGCGAATTTTTCCAAACCAACTCGTTCAGCAAAAGTAATGGGAATTACCCTTGTGACGATACTGTCGCAAGGGTTTTTTCATACGATGTGCTTGCCCCCTCTATAGATGGTAATATGAATTGGCGAATGGAAGTGGTCATCTTCTTCTTAACCTAAGCATCCATCGAGGGATCGTTGACATACAAGCAAATAATTACGTAGAAAATTAAAGGGTTTTTGAGAAACCGTAGCGAATAGTATAAAGTGAATGATCATTCATTTTTAAAAAGGGGTGTGCGATATGTTTTCTACGATTGAATTGACGACTGACGGCAGATTGGCGAGATTAACGTTGAACAGGCCGGAAGCGATGAATGCGATGGATGATGTGATGATGAGGGAGCTTGCAGAAGCATTTGAATCATTAAAGGAAAATGAAGAGGTTCAAGTTTTAATTATCCAAGGGGAGGGGCGCGCATTTTCGGCTGGCGGAGATATTAAGAAAATGGTAGACCCGGAAAAACCGATGGATATCAGTACTGTAATGGTTGATGTCTCTAGGCTTGCCAAAGGGTTATATGAATTGCCTCAAATTACGATTGCATCCATTCACGGAGCTGCTGCTGGATTAGGTTTCAGTTTATCATTAGGCTGCGATGTGTTGATTGCCGAAGAAAATAGTAAATTGGCGATGAACTTCATTGGCATCGGCCTCGTACCGGATGGAGCTGGACATTTCTTTTTGAAAGAGCGGATTGGAATTCCTAAGGCGAAGCAGCTAATTTGGTCCGGAGAAGTGATGGATGGAAATACGGCCAAAAAACGAGGACTCGTTGATGAAGTCGTTCCGGAAGGGCAAGCTGCGGCGACTGCAGAAGCATTGGCAAGTCAATTCCTTGCTGCTCCAATTCGCGCGATGATCGCATCAAAAAAGATTTTGCATGAACAAAACTTGAAGGAATTGGAACAAGTTTTATCAATGGAAAGCAAGTATCAAGTAGAAATGCGTCAAACAGAAGACCATTTGGAAGGTATTCAAGCGTTTGTCCAAAAGAGAAAGCCTGAATTCGCTGGGAAATAAAGAGAAGGACTCATTCCGCATAATTGGAATTGAGTCCTTTTTGACGATATTTTTTAGCTGTTTCCCGCCATGAGAAATATCCTTTTTCAACAGCGGATAATAATAATTCTGCAGTTTCGATATTTGTGGCAAGTGGTACACCGTATACGTCACAAAGGCGCAATAAGGCGCTGACGTCAGGCTCATGGGGCTGTGCCGTTAGCGGGTCTCGGAAGAAGAGGATTAAATCCAGATGGCCAGTGGCAACCATTGCACCGATTTGTTGATCTCCACCTAAAGGACCGGACATCATCCGCTCAACGGATAAGTTGGTTTCTTCCATAATCCTCATTCCCGTCGTTCCGGTTGCATATAGCTTGTACTTTGAAAAAATATGTTCATAAGCGATTGTGAAATTTACCATTTCATCTTTTTTGCGATCATGTGCAATTAGTGCGATATTCATTTGACGCACCCCCTAATGGAAATGTAAGACTTATAAGGAAGGATAGCTTCCTCCCAAATAGGGTACCACATTGAAAGAAAAACTCAAACGTGGAACAATAATAATTTTCCTGCAGGCGATGCTAGCCGATGTGTCTGTTCGCTCAAGTTTTGTTCTTCTAAAATAGCAGCCCCTTTTTCTTTTGCTTCTTCATCCGACGCTGCAGTAAAAGTTTCCTCTGTAATCATCTTTCCCGTTTTTTCATACGCAGTCAATTTATAAGTTCTCATCAACATTCAGCTCCTTTTTCATCATTATACTATGAAATGGCAAAGAATGAATAGTCATTCACTTTTTGTGAAGGAAAACTTCATACGATTTAAGAAAGCGTTATGCGTGTAAGAGTGACAATAATACGTGTTCAAAATGATTGATACGGTTTTGATTGGATTGAAGCGGTGTTGAAGTTGTTTATGCGCTAAGAACAGTGAGTTTAGCGTTTTCCTGTCAATTAATGCGTGAAAGTAGAAGATTTTTTTTATGAATTCGAATGATAGAAGAAATTATTATAGAGAATATGTAAAGGAAGCTTGACAATGCGGAAATAGTAAAGTAAGCTTCACGTAAAGTGACCTTTACATCGGGAGGGGTGTTTTCGACTGAACAATTTAATTAGAGAAAAGAGAACGGAGAGGGGATGGACGCAAGATGATTTATCGGAAATGCTTCAAGTCTCAAGGCAAACGATCATTTCTCTTGAAAAAGGGAGATATAATCCATCTCTCATTCTTGCATTTAAAATCGCCAAACTGTTTGGTTGTCGAATAGAAGAACTATTCATACCGGAGGAGGAATGAAAATGTATGAGGGGTTTGACATTTGGGCGTTCTTGGCTGGATTGCCTACCGGTTTACTGATCTGTGGCATTGTGTTTTATTTTGTAAGAAAAAAGAACATGAAAGAAAGAGTGTATGACGAGCGGTATAAGAATCTTCATAGACATGCAAAGTCGATATCGTGGCATGTAACGGCAGTCGCTATTATTATCGCATGGCTTATTACGATGATTGTAGAAGGGCCTAAGCTAGCGTTTTTCCTTTTAACTTTTTTATGGGTTACCCATATGATTTCCTGGATAATCGGCGCGGCTGTTGCAAGCAAACATCATTGAATTGAAAGGAGTGGAGGCGATGCCTTCATTGGAAAGCATTGCGGGTTTTTTCACAGGGGCGGGAGTCGTTTTGTTATTGCTGTTCTTGTATATAAGAAAGGGAAAGAAAGAGAAGCGGTTTGATGAGCGTTATGAAGAAGTGCATTCGAAAGCAAGAACAATTTCATGGTCGATTACACTCATCGTATTGATGCTTTTGTGGGTCGCCGCAATCGTGTTTGATCTTGGAACGTTGCCGTTTATTTTTGCGATCAGTGCATATAGTGTGTTGTTGCTCAGTTATATTGTATCAGCGATATGGCTTAATAAAATTATGTAGGATGAGTTAGAAAGGGGAAGGCGCATGACATTATTATTAGAACATGTCACGAAACGATTTGGAGACTTCACGGCGGTAGATGATTTGTCATTGTCCGTTGCAGAAGGGATGATGCATGGCTTTTTAGGAGCGAACGGTGCGGGGAAAACGACAACGTTCCGGATGGTTTTAGGTTTATTGAATGCAAATGAAGGACAGATCACTTGGAATGGGAAGACCATTTCGTATGAAACGAGCCCGCAAATCGGGTATTTGCCGGAGGAGCGTGGACTTTATCCGAAAATGAAAGTTGGAGACCAGCTATTATTTTTAGGAGAGTTAAGAGGGATGAAGAAAGCGGATGCTAAAAAAGCGATGGCCCATTGGCTCGATCGTTTTGAAGTTCCTCAATATGAACATAAAAAGGTTGAAGAGCTGTCGAAAGGGAATCAGCAGAAAATACAAGTGATTGCGGCTTTAATGCATGATCCGAAATTGCTCATTCTTGACGAACCTTTTTCCGGATTAGACCCGGTGAATGTTGAAATGTTGAAAAGTGCAATTCTTGATTTCAGGAAAAATGGAGCGACAATCGTATTTTCAAGCCATCGGATGGATCATGTGGAGGAATTATGCGAACAGCTTAGCATCGTCCATAAAGGGAAGCAAATTGTAAATGGTAATTTAAAAGATGTTAAAAGATCATTCGGCAGGCAAAATGTGCGTATTAAATCCGACTCTGATCTATCAGGTTTGGAAACAATGAATGGCGTGTTATCCTTCACGAAATCGGTTGAAGGCGGCCTTTATCAAATTGAGGATGAAGCAGTTGCCAACCAATTGCTTGAAAACGCATTGAAGATCGGGCCGATCCGCCACTTTGAAATTGAAGAGCCTTCATTGCAAGATATCTTTATCGCAAAGGTGGGGAAAGAACATGCGTGAGTTTTGGATCATTTTTAAGCAGGCGTTCATTACAAAGACGAAAACGAAGTCTTTTATCATTACGACTTTAATTATGGTTGCAGCCATTTTCTTGCTGGCGAATGCACAAAAAATTATCGATGGTGTGCAACAAGCATCATCGGGTTCTGAGGAGCCTGTTATAAAAATAATGGATGAAAGCGGGCATCTTGTAGATCGGCTTAAAGGTCAATTGGATGACAGCGATATCGGCACACGTATTGAATCCACTGACGAAACAGAAGAAGCATTGAGTAAACAGCTATCAAAAGAAGAAATTGATTCTTTCATGACTTTGTCAATTGATGAGAATAATATTATCCATGCAAACTATGTAACGATGAGTCTCGTAGATTTCAGCTTACCGACAAGATTGCAGGATGCTTTGCAAACGATTCAAACGGAAATGAAAGCAGAAGAACTTTCATTGACAGGTTCGGAAGTTCAGACGCTTTTTGCACCGATTCAATTTGAACAGAAAAACGTGTCGCCGTCAGCGAAGTCTGAGGATGAATTAATGCAGGCAAGAATTCTTGTATATGTGCTCATGTTTGTCATCTATTTTGCTGTCATTATCTATTCAAGTATGATTGCCATGGAAGTAGCGACTGAAAAATCTTCGCGTGTTATGGAAATTCTTATTTCCAGTGTTTCTCCGGTGAAGCATATGTTTGCTAAAGTGTTAGGAATCGGCACATTGGGCATTGTTCAGATCATTGTTTATGGAATTGCCGGTTGGATTGCATTTCAAACTTCTAAGAGCGATGCAACGGAAGGCATTCAAAGCTTCTTCAATTTTTCGGATTTAAATAAAGTGACACTAGTATACGCAGTGATCTTCTTCCTATTAGGCTATTTCCTATATGCAACATTGGCGGCGCTTTTAGGATCGTTAGTTAGCCGTACTGAAGATGTTCAGCAAATGATTATGCCGATGTCATTGCTCATTATTGCTGCATTCATTATAGCGGCGACTGGGCTAGGGAATCCAGAATTAGGTTATTTGAAATTCACATCGTACATCCCATTTTTCGCGCCTTTAGTTATGTTCCTGCGGGTTGGCATGCTTGATTTGCCTGTATGGGAGCCATTGCTCTCAATTGGCATCATGCTATTGACGATTTTCGTGTTAGGCTGGTTCGGCGCACGTGTTTATAAAGGCGGCGTTTTAATGTACGGTCCGTCACGTTCATTGAAAGATATTAAGAAAGCGATTCAATTAGGGAAAGAATGATAAGCACCGGCAAAAGTCCGTAAATACGGATCTCTGCCGGTTTTTTCATGCGCTCTAATTGGATTTATGATAGAATTAGAACAAATATTCGTTTGGGAGGGATTGGCATGGCGTCCATCCGTTTTATTCATGCAGCCGACTTGCACTTGGATAGTCCATTCAAAGGAATGACGGAGCTACCGCAAGAAATGCTGGAACAGCTACGGGAAAGCACATTTGCGGCTTTTGATCAACTGATCAATTATGCAGTTGAAACTAAGCCGGATTTTGTTTTAATTGTTGGCGATGTATACGACGGGGAAGAAAGAAGCTTGAAGGCGCAAATGCGATTCCAGTCAGGAATGGAAAAATTGAATGATGCCGCAATTCCTGTTTTCGTTACCTATGGCAATCATGATCATTTGAACGGCAAATGGACACGGTTTGCATTGCCAGCCAATGTTTTTGAGTTCGGAGGACAAGTTGAAGATGTCTGCATAGACATTAGGGGTAGACGAGTTGTGCTGCATGGCTTTAGTTATGCAGAGAGACATATTAAGGAAAGAATGATTGACTCCTATCCTGTAGCAGAGGATCGGGACGTCCTTCATATTGGCCTTTTGCATGGCAGTGCGGCAGGCGATGAAACACATGCTGTCTATGCTCCTTTTACAATCGCTGATTTAGTATCTAAACGCTACGATTATTGGGCATTAGGCCATATTCATAAGCGACAAATTCTTCACGAAGAACCAATGGTCGTTTATTCGGGAAACTTGCAAGGAAGGCATCGAAACGAAAGGGGAAGCAAAGGGTTTTACGAGGTCGAATTGGACGGGCATGAAACAAAATTGAATTTTGTGTCCACATCATCGGTTGTATTTGAACGTGTGGAAGTGAGCTGCAAAGGGATTCAGCACGCTAATGAATGGTTTTCCGCATGTATGGAAGCAATTGATTCGTTTACATATGAAAATGGTTCAGCAATCGTTGAAATTATTTTGACAGATGTTGAAGAAATGACGATGGAGCTGTTTAGCCAATCGGGAATGGATGAATGGCTGCATGCATTGAGGGAAATGGCAGCAGAGAGAGAACCGTTTGCGTTCGTTCAGAAAATCCACATCGTTCAAACAAGTAAATTGCATGCTGCCTATGAACCTTTAGTGGAGTCGGTTCTTCAGCAAATTGACAGTTGGACAACTGAGCAATGGAAAGGAATCTTAGAGGATCTTTATGGGCATGCCCAAGCAGGGCGTTTTTTAGATAGACTGCATTCAGAAGATTTGATGGAAATACGAAAAGATGCAGAAAAGCTTCTGTACGTTGAAATGTCGAAACTGAAATGAGGTGAATAGATGTTTATTAAAAAACTTGTCATATATGGGTTTGGCAAGCATCGTAATGTTTCGCTCGATTTGGAACGGGGCGTCAATATCGTATACGGCATGAATGAGGCCGGCAAGACGACGTTACAGCAGTTCATCCTGCAAATACTTTTCGGTTTCCCGCAGAAAAATAGTGTACTGCAACGGTATGAACCGAAAAACGGTCATGCATTCGGAGGTCAGTTGCATATAGAAGATGATACATATGGCAGCTGCATTATTGAAAGAGTGGCCGGGAAATCTGCAGGGAATGTTACTGTACGCTTTGAAGATGGCACGACAGGAGGAAATGAGGCGTTACAAGCTATATTGAGGCAATATGATCGAACTTCATTTGAGGCGATTTTTTCCTTTTCACTGTTCCAGCTGCAAGGTTTGGAGAAGATGACCGAAGATGAGTTGAATAGGCTTTTATTGGCGTCTGGGACGACTGGTGTCGATGCTTTGCTCCAATTGGAAAAGCAAATGGAAAAAGAAATGGGCGAGCTGTTCAAAAAAACGGGACGCAATCCGGTTATGAATGTCCGTTTGCAGGAGCTCCGGCAATTGGAAAAGGAATTAAAAGAAGAGCGAGCAAAAGTGGATTCGTATGCACCGAAAATGAAGCGCTTAATTGAAGTGGACGAAGAGATTGAACAATTGCAAAAAGCATATGCTTCCCTGCAAGCGGATAGTAGAGAAACTGCAATGCACTTACAAGCTATGCCTCAACTAAAACGGATGCGTTCAATTGAAAACCGACTTGCTCAATTGAAGACGACAAAATTCCCGAGGGACGGCATTCGCCGCTATGAAATGTTGATTGGAAGAAAGGAGGAAGCTGAGGCAAAAAAAGCGACCTATCTTTCAGAACGGCAACAATTGGAGAAACGACTCTTAGACAAGCCAGACCGTAAAATGATCGATCAGATGGCGTCATTGTTATCCCGAGAAAGTGAATGGCATAATAACGTTGCTCTGCGGGAATCGTTGATCGAAGAAAAGCGGCAATTGCTAAACCGAAAACACCGTTTATTGGATCGGATAGGGATTCGTGAGGGCGACAGCCGATTGTCGGAAGGCGACCTGTCGATTAAGCAGGAGGAGCTGCTGCATGAGCAGCTATCAGAGGTGAATGAAACAGAGCGTCAAATCGGCTATGTCAAACGGCAGTTAGAGCAATCCGAAGCAGAATGGAAAAGCTATGAACGGGAATGGCAAGAAAATGAACGACTTTCACCATCGCCAGCTGAAGAAGAAAAGGTAGAACAGTGGCATGCAGACCGAAACAAGTACTTGGAAGCAAAAGCGTATATACAGCTTGTAGAGCAAAAACGAAGAAATGTATTGCCTGTCTTGGCAATAGGTGCCGTTGCAGTCGCAGCTGCAATTACGGGAGCAATCTTGCAAAAGATCATGTTTATAGTGATAGGCGTTTTAATGGCAGCTGCAGCACTATATGTTCATCAACTGCAAAGCAAAAATGGATCCGACTCAAAGAAATCTGCAGAAATGAAACGGTTGATCGCTACATATGATGGACAAGTAGAGCAGCTTGATGATCTGTTCGAAAAGATTCGGGTTTACAAGGAGCGGAAAGCAAACTTGGAGCTGCAATTGAGAAAGATCAATCAAGCAATGCAAGTGTTGGATGCGGAATTGATTGCTTTAACAGATGAGCGAAAGCGGCTTGGACAGTCTGTCAATCGTTTCTTTGAACAGTACGGCATTCAACAATTGCCGAATAGCGGCGTAGTGCAGGAGCTTTTTAGAATGCTAAGGGAAGTTCAGGAAATCAAAAGAGACGTAGAAGAAATTGATAGACGAATTGCAGTACTATCCGAAAAAACAACGATGTGGAAGAAAGAAATTTCTTCATTGTTGCCAAATGAAGTGCCGGAAAACCTATTGTTTAACGTTCTTCGACAGGAATACACAGCGCTTGTTGCGGATGAAGCCGCTTATTCGGAAGCAGTGATACGTTTCGATGCAATTGGCAGGAAGTTGATGGAAATAGAGCAGATTGCCGCTTCATTACAACAGCAAATTCGTCAATTATTCGATGAAGCGAATGCAGATGGAGAAACCGGTTTTTACAAAGCGCATGAGGATTATCAAGAGTATTCATCGCTCACTCGCCAATTGGCCGATATGACAGAAAACAAAACATGCCAAGGCGCAAATAAGGCGTTTGAACATTTTACGGAGTTCGAGTTGGAACAAAAAATCGAAGATACTAATAACGCGATAGCAACGATGGAAGAACAACTTCACCATCTCCAACAGGAAAAAGCATCGTTGGCATACGAAACGGATCAATTATTGTCGGATGATACAATGCAGAAAAAACGTCAACTCTTTGAGATGAAGAAGGCTGGATTTGCCGAACTGTCGAAGCGATGGGCGACAGTTCAGGTCGTTTCCGAAGGAATTAAGCGGACGATGGATGAATTGAAAGAGAAGAAGCTTCCGGAAGTAATGAAAACCGCAGAGCAATTTTTCAAACGGTTAACTGGAGGAGCATACGATACGCTCAGCATCTCCGAAAAGGGTCTCTTTCAAGCAATTGATTGTACAGGTAGGCAATTTTCAATTTATGAATTAAGCCAAGCGACGAAGGAACAAGCTTATTTATCGCTGCGGCTGTCACTTTCGATGGCGATGGAGGAATCTGCTCCGTTTCCGATCATTATGGATGATCCGTTCGTCCACTTTGATGAAACACGACTTTCGAGTATGATTACTATTATGGAAGAGAGAAAGAATGCGCAGCAATTCATCTACTTTACTTGTCATGAAAGTTTGAAGTATGCATGGACGGATGCAGCAATACTAAACGTTTCTGAATTAGGGAACGAGGAGGGGATGTTGTACGATGAAAAAAATCATGGAGCACCAAGTTGGAGAACCGGTCGACCTTTACTTGCTGATCAAACAATCGACGAAAGGGATCACGCAACAAGGAAGTCCGTTCATGACCCTTATCCTGCAAGATAAAAGCGGAGATATTGAAGCGAAGCTATGGGATACAGGAGAAGAGCAAGAAAAAATGTATTGCGCTGCGACAATTGTAAGAGTTGGTGGCGAAGTGCATGAATATAGAGGCAAAAACCAACTGCGCATTAAAAGCATCCGCCCTGTCAGAGAAGATGAGGACATTTCCATTTCCGACCTATTGCCGTCGGCTGAAAAAAGTAAAGAAGCGTTATTCGAAGAGCTTCTCCAATTCTTTTTTGAAATGAAAAACCCAGCTATCCAAAGGATTACTCGGCATATTTTGAAAAAGCATCAAGCTGATTTCATGGTATATCCGGCAGCGACTAAAAATCATCATGACTATGTCTCAGGATTGTTGGATCATGTTGTCTCCATGTTGAAATTGGGCAAAGCAATTGCTGATTTATATCCGACATTGAACAAAGACCTTTTATATGCAGGTATTATTTTGCATGATATCGGAAAGGTCATCGAATTATCCGGGCCAGTCGCAACCCAATACACGGTAGAAGGAAATTTGATCGGTCATATTACGATTATGGTCAATGAAATTTCAAAAGCTGCAGATGAACTTTCGATTCAAGGTGAAGAAGTTGTGCTATTGCAGCATATGGTATTATCGCATCATGGAAAAGAAGAATGGGGAAGCCCTAAGAAGCCGATGTTGAAAGAGGCTGAAATGCTTCATTACATTGATAATATCGATGCAAAGATGAATATGCTGAACCGGGCGATGGCGAAAACAGCAAAAGGTGAATTCACTGAGCGGATATTTCCGCTCGACAATCGTTCATTTTACAAACCGACCTTTGAATAATGCAAGAAAAAAAGTAGAGATAGCCAAATTGGCCAATCTCTACTTTTTTAGATCTTATTTGCTTTCTTTGTCTGCATCTTTATCTGTGTCTTTTTTGTCGTCAGCTGGAAGGTAAGGGTCCATCACGTGTTTGAATTCATCCGCTTTAACATCGATATCCGCTTTCTTCAACAGATCTGTTAATTTCTCTTCGAATTCAATGCCTTTCAAATTGTTTTCTACTTCAGCACGGATGTCTTCTTCCGTTTTTTCTGTTTCCGCTTTGCGAGTGTCTAACAGTTCGATAACATGGTATCCGAAGCTTGTTTTAACAGGTTCGCTAATTTCGCCTTTTTTAAGTGCGTATGCAGCGTCTTCGAATTCTTGTACCATTTTACCTTGTCCAAACCAACCAAGGTCACCGCCAGTTTCTTGTGCAACGGGTTCAGTCGAGAATTCTTTCGCCAATTTTTCGAAGTCTTCTCCATCTTTCAGCTTCTTAATAATATCTTCTGCTGTTTTTTCATCTTTTACAAGTATGTGGCGTGCGTGTAATTCAGTTTGAGCTCTTTCGACGCCAGTCTTAATTGCTTCATCGGATACTTCAAGAGAATCGATCAGTTTTTGTTGCAGCATTTTCGATTTAATATTTTTCTCAAAGAATTTTTCAGTTATACCATTTTGTTGCAAATAAAGATCGAAGCTATCTCCGTAAGCTTCTTTTTCTTTATCAATTTCCTCTTTCAATTCTTTATCGGAAACTTTATATTCACTTTCAATTGCGCGCATAAGGATTAAGTTTTCCATTACTTGAGCGCCAAGTGCATCTTTCATTTCTGTATACAAGTCTTCTTTCGTAATATCGCCTACTTTAGTAGCTACAAGCACTTCATCATCTGAAGCTTTGTCATTTGTACAAGCGGATAATGCCAATACTGATGCGGCCATGGACATAGCAAGAATCGTTTTTTTCATGGATATTCTCTCCTAACTTTTGTGTACAACAGTTGATACTATAACATAAAAACGCTCATAAAACAAAAAGGTTCCATCAAATGATTCGCCTACGACGTGTAAAACCCGTTGCATACGATAAAAAGAGAGAGGAGGTGCTCGTATGAGTGGATATGGCGTAGGGCAAGGTTCTTCCGGATTCGCGTTGATCGTCGTATTGTTCATCCTGTTGATTATCGTCGGTGCAGCATATTTGTACTAATCAAAAAGTCCACGTCCCGGGGTAAATCCCGGCGTGGACTTTTTCATTTTCATTTGGATATCGGACTGGATTCGTACCCTTACCTCGTCCCGCCTTTTATTGGATGTTTAGAATAAGAACGAGTTATACTTTTAATAAAACTTCTAAATAAAACGATAGGATTAAGATTGTAATTAAAATATTGACGGTACGGTAGATTTTCGGTTGCTTTTCTTCCGGAATTTCGCGTGTTTGACAAAGTGCATATGTCATTTTGTTTATTTGGAATAAATAAAATAACGAGAATAGGACAGTAATAATAAGGATCAAATCCATTCCTCCTCTTCATAGCTTCTATTTATGATAGCAGAAATAGAACGCTGTGCAAATTATTTTTCCTCCGCTACTTGCAATTCAGGCAGCGTCTCTTCTTCTTTTTCGATTTGTGAGGAGTACAGAGCGACTAATTCTCCGTTTTGATCCGCAAAGGAATCGTCAATACTTTTAAAGCCCCGTTCAAAAATTTCCATAAAATCTTCCCCGTAAATATTGCGAATGACCGCCATGACTTCTAAAAACTCTGGGAATTTGCCGTAAATATTTTTTATTTGCAATGAACCATCTAATATGCCATGGTCTGACTTATAATAATTTTCGTTCATCTCATGGAGTAGAATTTCACCTTTATCTGTGACTGCGACGTATGTATTTCGACGATCGGTATCTTTTTTAAAGAAATTTAAGTATCCACGTTCCTCTAATTTCTTTGAAAAGTTAAATGCGGTAGATACGTGCATGACACCGAATTTAGCTACATCTGAAATCGTTGCCCCTTTAAGATGGTGAGCAATCATAAGAATATGGTGTTCATTAATATTCAAATCATAAGGTTTTATCCACTGTTGCCAATCTTTTTCAACGGCTTTCCAAAGAGCTTTAGACATCTGTGCAACACGTTGACTATAAATCATCGCATCTTTTTGTGAGAATTTTTGCTCCGTCATAAGATACCTCCAAAAGAAAATAATTTACGCTCCTTTCATTATAGCAGGAAAATAACAAATAAAAAAGTTGGAATTGCAAAAATTCTTTATAGAAAATAAAAAAAGGTACCCGAAAAGTGGATAACCTTTTACTTTTGATGTGATAGAAGTGATTGTTCCAATTCAGCGATAGACTGTTGAATCGATGAAATTTCCTTTTCCAATCGCTTTTTGTTCGCTTCTGTCGATTGTTGCCAATGTTGCAATGTGTCTTTTAAATCTTCTACTGTTTCTGGAAGTCGTTCCTTCGTTTCTTTCGCCAGATGACCGATCGAGGATTTTAATTCGGCAAATTTTCCTTTTACATCGGATAGCTTATATTTTATATCGGACGAAGCATGTTTGACAGATGTACGTAGTTCACTGCCTGTTTGAGGTGTGGAATAGAGCACTGTAATTGCTGCTGTAACAGAGCCCGCTAAAAGTCCGAGGACAAATGTAGAAGTTTTCAAATCGTCCCGCTCCTTTCATTATGAATAGTATTCCTGTTCTTAATTCAATTAAAACATGGGAGTGCGGGAGCGGGCAAGAATGAAGATATACAAAAAAGCTTCCCCTGTAAGAGGAAGCTTGCAGCTTGTTGACAAACGCTCGCATACTGCGTTGCTCGTCTCGCTCGTCCCCTCATGAACTTAAGTTCTATTCGGGTCTTCGCTCGACTTCGCGCGGGCCTGCACGATGCAGGTCATGCAGTCGTTGCGACAGGATGTCGCGCACTTAGACTGCCTTCCACGTGACAAGCGTTTTCAAGCCAAGCTGGGCAAACACCTATCTCATGACTACAAACCTTAAAAGGACTGTAGACAAAGTAAAAAGATACTTTGTCTACAGTCTGAAAGCTTCCCCTGTAAGAGGAAGCTTGTAGATTCATTAATGGTGTAAAGCTGTTTTGAATGAAGTTCTTTTTAATAGCCCGGTAATAATCGGATACATGATGAAGAAAACGACTCCATTCATGGCGATTGCCGGCAGTACAACTGTTAAAAATAGCAATCCGAAAGGTACGTTTGCCCCCATTACATAAATGGCGACGGATAAGAAAATTGTACCTGACAAAAGCGTTCCTAAACATGCGATCATTGTTGACACGACCAAATGTTGAGATAGCTTTTTCATTGCCACGATCACCGCATAGACGATAAATGCCGTAATGAATTTATCGATAATATTGGGGATGAACCCACCAGGAAAGCTCGTAAAGATGCCAGAAATGATGCCGGTTGTAGCACCTAAAAGAAACACGCTTTTCACATCAGGAAACAGGAAAATGCCGATAAACATCATCGTCAGCATGAAGTCAGGCTTCATGCCTTCACCGTAACCAGGGATCACCAAATATAAAGCTGCACCGACCGCGACTAAAATAGCCATTAACGTCAAATTTTTCGTATTCAATTCTACTCTCTCCTCTTCTATTCTCTTCTCAATACCTGTATTTTCCTAACGTATCCTCGTGATCGTTAGCGAAAATATTTATATACTGTACCACCAATTGTCCGAAAAATCAAGGTAGTTCATTGAATCTTTTCCGAATGCCATTTGCAATTTCATGTAATCGTTCCTGCGTAAATTCTTCTACTTTTGCATTCCACTCGAATTGGAAGCCATCCGTTTCATCATAGCGTGGAATTAAATGCAAATGAAAATGGAACACAGCTTGTCCTGCAGGCGCACCATTATTTTGCAATAGATTCATCCCGGCAGGAGCAAATTCTTCCTTTAGTATGTTTGCGATTTTAGGGACGACCTGAAAGAGATTTGCCGCCTCTTCCGCAGTCATTTCATAAATGTTTTCACGATGTGCTTTCGGAATGATCAACACATGGCCTTTTGTGACAGGCATGACATCCATGAAGGCGACTACAGATTCATCCTCATAAATTTTTTCACTTGGCAATGAACCTTCCGCGATTTTGCAAAAGATGCAAGAAGTCATTTGAAATCATCCTTTCCAGTTCATTTCTTGTTGAATTTCGGGCATTTCTCATCATAGTGTAGCATAGTTTATATGAAGGCGTGAAAGGTGGACAAAGCATTTCCTATTATTTTTTGGTAAGATGTTTATCATAACATAGCAAAAATGCAACGGAACGAATGCCGGGAGTGGAGGATGGATATGGCAATCTTATCAGTGAAAGATGTAACTGGCGGCTATACTCGAAAGCCTGTTTTGCATGATTTAACATTTGACATCAATGAAGGGGAGTTAGTTGGCTTAATCGGCTTGAACGGTGCCGGGAAAAGTACAACGATTAAGCATATTATCGGGTTAATGAACCCCCATGCAGGAAAAATAGAAGTGAATGGCGTGACTTTTGACGAAGATGCAGAGCAATATCGAAAATCGTTTACGTATATTCCTGAAACACCGATTTTGTATGAAGAACTTACGTTAAAAGAGCATTTGGAATTGACAGCGATGGCTTACGGCTTGGAACGGGAAGTTTACGAGGCGAGGGCGGAATCATTGCTGAAAGAATTTATGATGGAGAAAAGGCTGAATTGGTTTCCTGCGCATTTTTCAAAAGGGATGCGCCAGAAGGTTATGATTATGTGTGCATTTTTAGTGGAGCCTTCGCTGTACATAATCGACGAACCATTTGTCGGCTTAGACCCGATTGGAATTCGTTCACTATTAGATCAAATTTCAGAGCGGAAAGCTGCAGGAGCTTCCATTTTAATGTCTACACACGTATTATCGACTGCTGAAAAGCATTGTGACAGGATCATTTTCTTGCATGAAGGGAAAGTGCGTGCGCAAGGGACAATGGATGATTTGCGAGCGGCCTTCGGCAAGCCGGGCGCTTCATTAGATGAAATTTACATTGCGATGACAGAGGTTCAAAATCATGAAAAATTTGCGTGAGTTATGGGGGAAACGGCTAGCCCATTATATGAATGAACTGCAAAAGTATATGAAATTCATCTTTACCGGGCATTTAGCAGTTGTCTTACTATTTGCGATCGGAGCTGCTGGATATGCCTATAGCGAATGGTTAAAAGACGTACCTGCCGGTTTCCCATCTGCGATCCTAACAGCAGTTGTCATCGGAGCGGCGCTTACATTTAGTGCACCTGTCACATTATTGCAGCCGCCCGATAGCGTGTTTTTCCTGCCGCTTGAAACGAAATTAGATCGTTATATGAATCGCGCTTTGCGTTACACATTCTTTTCTCAGTTGCCGCTTCCGTTAATTTTGTTCATCGTAGCGATGCCTTTGCTGTCAGCGACTGGCCTCGGTGAGAGCAATATGTATTTATTGTTAACAGGTATCATACTATTGCTTGTGAAATGGCTGTATGTGCACACTGAATTTTATTTTCGATATGCGAATGAAGGAAATGGTGTTTTATTCGATCGGATCGTTCGGTTCGTATTGGCAGCATCCTTGCTGTACGTTGTCATTGAAGGACATGTATTTTTCATCCCGGTAATCGGTCTTGTAATGGCTATATATGATGTAATTTTTAAAATGAAAAGTGCAAAGGTGCCTTTCCCATATCGTCATTTCATTTCACTGGAACAAAATCGCATGATGCGTTTTTACAGATTCGCGAATTATTTTACGGATGTACCGCATTTAATGGGCTCGGTTAGCAGAAGAAGCTATTTGAATTTCGTTTTACGTCCTGCTATTTTTGGAAAAACGAAACCACAGCAATTTTTACTTCGGAGAACGCTTTTGCGTACAGATGACACGTTTTGGCTATGGGTACGGCTTACGTTATTATCCATTGTAGGCATTATACTCATTCCGTTTCCGATCGTGATTACAATCTTTGTAGGAGCGCTCTCTTTTGCAACGGCGATCCAACTGCTTCATTCGCTGAAGGCAGATGATGATTTCAGAATGGATATGCTATTTCCAGAAGTAGATCAAACACGCTTTCAGGCGATTCGGAAAACAGTCAGCTCTGCGCAATGGGTACAGACAGCCGCGGTGCTGATTACAGCATTTTTCATATATGGATTCAGTTTGACGCCGTTTATTTTATCGATCGTCGTCATTGTTATATCGCAATTGACAATACGAAGGACAAATTTGCAAACCGAATACGATTGACATCCAAGATTTGAAATGAAATAGAATATTCTCAAAACCCTTGCAACATTCCTTGATCGTTATGTATAATGGAAAAAAGGCATCAGGGGTGAGGGAGATGGAAAAAAACTATTCATATGCCGAGTTCTTAAAAGCCGTTGGGAAGAACAGTTCTTCGTTGCATGCTGAAAAACTGTTAAATGAAATTTATATGGATCTATTCATTAGCCATATACATCGTGAACAAAACAGAAACCGTCTCTTGGAACTGATTGACGAATCTCTTGACCATAACGATAAAGAAGCTTTTCATCGCTTAACGGAAGAGCTGCGTTTATTAGATGAAAACTGATCAACTGAAATTGTTATGTAAGAGGAACTTCCAATTTGAAGAATAGGAATAGAGCTGCTAACAAGCCACCGATTGGCTGTTAGGAGCTCTTTTTGTATTCAAAATGGTTGAAGGGCAAGTTTTTCGGCAAATGTGTAAGTGAGAGAAAGACAAATTTTAAAACGTACGTTCGTTTATTTCTTTAGGAATATGATAGACTATGATAAAATGTAGAATAACTTCATACAGCACAGATCCCCCATTTCAAGAAGTGGCGGGATGACCGCAGGCGAAACTTGCTAATCAGCAAGGAACATTACTCTGATTCAAGTGAAGCCTTTGGATACAATGACGCCGATGTGTCATTGATTTTGAAACGGGGAGTGACATTTATGGTCGAAACATTTGATTTGCGTGCGCCGTATAAGCCATTGGGGGATCAACCATCAGCAATATCAAAATTGGTTGAAGGAGTACGCCGAAATGAAAAGCATCAAACATTGTTGGGGGCAACAGGTACAGGGAAAACGTTTACGATATCGAATGTTGTAACAGAAATAAACCGGCCGACGCTTGTTATGGCACATAATAAGACGTTGGCGGGACAATTATACAGTGAGTTCAAAGAGTTTTTTCCGAACAACGCAGTCGAATATTTTGTCAGTTTTTATGATTACTATCAACCCGAAGCATATGTGCCGCATACGGATACGTATATCGAGAAAGACGCGACGATCAATGATGAGATTGATAAGCTGCGGCACTCAGCGACGACAGCATTGTTCGAAAGAAATGATGTGTTAATCGTTGCATCAGTATCTTGCATATATGGGTTAGGTTCGCCGGAAGAATATCGGAAGCATGTAGTTTCGTTAAGAACGGGTATGGAAATCGGGCGCAACGAGTTGCTTCGAAAATTCGTTGACAATCAATATGCCCGAAACGATTTGAACTTTGTTCGGGGAACATTCCGAGTGCGTGGGGATGTGATAGAAATTTTCCCTGCTTCACAAGATGAACATTGCATCCGGATCGAATTTTTCGGTGATGAAATTGATCGCATTCGGGAAGTCGATGCGCTGACAGGAGAAATATTAGGCGAGCGCGACCATGTTGCCATCTTCCCGAACTCCCACTTCGTAACTGGCGAAGATAAAATGGTAAAGGCAATCGCGAATATTGAAACAGAGTTAGAGGAACGGTTAAAAGTGCTTCGAAGCGAGGACAAATTATTGGAAGCGCAACGTCTTGAGCAACGTACACGGTACGATCTTGAAATGATGCGCGAAATGGGATTTTGCTCGGGCATTGAAAACTATTCGAGGCATTTGACGTTAAGACCGCCTGGCGCAACGCCTTATACATTGTTGGATTATTTCCCAGACGATTTCCTAATGGTGATCGATGAAAGCCATGTTACGCTGCCGCAAGTGAGAGGAATGTACAACGGAGACCAAGCAAGGAAACAAGTTCTTGTAGACCATGGCTTCCGCTTGCCATCCGCCCTTGATAACAGGCCGCTAATGTTTGAGGAGTTCGAAAAATATATTCACAACGCCATCTATGTCTCGGCAACGCCAGGCCCTTATGAAATTGAACATACGACAGAGATGGTTGAACAAATTATCCGTCCAACGGGCTTGCTTGATCCAATCATTGAAGTGCGGCCGATCGAAGGACAGATTGATGATTTGATTGATGAGATCAATGAGCGTATAAAACGCAATGAACGGGTATTGATTACAACATTAACGAAAAAGATGTCGGAGGACTTGACCGATTACTTAAAAGAAATCGGTATAAAGGTGCAATATCTTCATTCAGAAGTGAAAACCCTTGAACGGATTGAGATTATTAGGGAACTTCGGTTAGGCACTTACGATGTGCTGATCGGAATTAACCTTTTGAGGGAAGGGCTTGATATTCCGGAAGTATCACTCGTCGCAATTTTAGATGCAGATAAAGAAGGATTCCTTCGATCCGAACGTTCTTTAATCCAAACGATCGGACGTGCAGCGCGAAACTCGGAAGGGAAAGTAATCATGTACGCTGACCGATATACCGATTCTATGACGAAGGCGATCGAAGAAACGAAACGCCGACGAGAAATTCAAGAAGCTTACAATAAAAAGCATGGCATTACTCCGACGACGATCAAAAAGGAAATTCGCGATGTGATCCGGGCAACACAAGTCGCAGAGGAAACGGTCACCTATATTGAAAAAGTGACAAAAGGAAAATCCTTGTCCAAGGAAGAGAAAGCGAAATTGCTCGCAACGCTCGATCAGGAGATGAAAGAAGCGGCAAAAGCACTCGATTTCGAAAGGGCGGCCGAATTACGCGATACGATACTAAGTTTGAAAGCTGAAGGGTGAAAACGATGAAAAATAAGGAAATCGTCATTCAAGGGGCAAGAGCCCATAATTTAAAAAATATAGATGTCACGATCCCTCGTGATCAGTTGGTCGTCATTACAGGTTTATCGGGATCCGGAAAATCTTCGCTTGCGTTCGATACAATTTACGCTGAAGGGCAAAGAAGATATGTGGAATCGCTCTCTGCCTATGCAAGGCAGTTTTTAGGACAAATGGACAAGCCGGATGTCGATGTGATCGAGGGCCTTTCACCTGCTATTTCGATTGATCAGAAGACGACGAGCCGCAACCCGCGTTCCACTGTCGGTACGGTTACGGAAATCTATGATTATTTGCGCCTTCTTTATGCGAGGGTCGGTAAACCAATTTGCCCGAAACATGGAATCGAAATTACATCACAAACGATTGAACAAATGGTCGATCGCATTTTACAGCTGCCGGAACGTTCACGGCTGCAAATTTTGGCTCCGGTCATTTCAGGCAGAAAAGGGACGCATGCCAAGCTTATTGAGGATATTAAAAAACAAGGATATGTCCGTATACGAGTCGATGGCGAAGTAATGGATTTAGACGACAACATCGAGTTGAATAAAAACAAAAAACATACGATCGAAATTGTCATTGACAGAATCGTATTGAAGGAAGGCGTCGAAACGAGACTGAGTGATTCCCTTGAGTCAGCGCTTCGATTATCAGAAGGCACCGTATTAGTGGACGTTATCGGAGAAGAGGAATTGTTATTCAGCGAACATCATGCATGTCCGTTATGCGGATTTTCCATCGGTGAATTGGAGCCGCGTATGTTTTCTTTCAATAGCCCGTTTGGAGCTTGTCCTGATTGCGATGGATTGGGAACGAAATTGGAAGTTGACCCTGAATTGGTCATTCCCGACCCTTCGTTATCACTGAAAGACGATGCCATCGCTCCTTGGATACCTACAAGCTCACAATATTACCCGGAATTGTTAAAAACAGTTGCCAAGCATTTTAAGATTCCGATGGATGTGCCAGTGAGCGAGCTATCGGACGATGATTTGAAGATATTATTGTACGGTTCGAAAGATGAAAAAATCCATTTTAAATATACGAATGAATTCGGAAATACGCGAGTGAATAATATATATTTTGAAGGTGTCTTGTCGAATGTGGAACGTCGGTTTAAAGAAACGACCTCCGATTACATCCGCGAGCAAATGGAGAAATATATGGCTCAGCGTCATTGCCCGACATGCCACGGCTATCGTTTGAAGGAAGAAGCACTTTCTGTCAAAGTTAATGATCGCCATATCGGCGAAGTGACGGCAATGTCGATTACTGAGGCGAATGAGTTTGTACACAATTTATCCCTTTCCGAAAAAGATATGAAAATAGCCGCACTTATTTTGCGCGAAATAGAAGAGCGCTTAGGTTTCTTAGTGAATGTTGGGTTGGATTATTTGACATTATCTCGTGCAGCAGGAACTTTATCCGGTGGGGAAGCGCAGCGGATTAGGCTGGCGACGCAAATCGGATCGAGACTGACTGGAGTATTATATATATTGGATGAGCCGTCCATCGGGTTGCACCAAAGAGATAATGACCGATTAATCGGTACGCTGCAAAGCATGCGAGACATCGGCAATACGCTCATCGTAGTAGAACATGACGAAGATACGATGATCGCTGCAGATTATTTAATAGACATCGGACCAGGAGCTGGCGCGGCTGGCGGTCAAATCATTTCCGCCGGGACGCCTTCAGAAGTGATGAATGATCCAGCTTCCTTAACCGGTCAGTATTTGAGCGGTAAAAAATTCATTCCACTTCCGACTGAAAGAAGGAGCGGAGATGGCAGAGTTGTTTCTATTAAAGGAGCTTCGGAAAATAATTTAAAGAATGTCAATGCAGATTTCCCTCTCGGCAAATTTATTGCAGTTACCGGTGTATCGGGGTCCGGGAAAAGTACACTCGTCAATGAAGTTCTCTACAAAGTACTATCGCAAAAACTGAACCGATCCAAACAAAAACCGGGACAATTCAAATCAGTATCCGGTTTGGAAGAATTGGAGAAAGTAATCGATATCGATCAATCGCCGATCGGCCGGACGCCGAGATCGAATCCAGCAACGTACACAGGAGTGTTTGACGATATTCGCGATGTTTTCGCGATGACGAATGAAGCGAAAGTGCGGGGCTATAAAAAAGGTCGATTTAGCTTCAACGTAAAAGGCGGTAGATGTGAAGCGTGCAGGGGCGATGGCATTATAAAAATCGAAATGCATTTCTTGCCCGACGTCTATGTGCCATGTGAGGTTTGTCATGGGAAACGATACAATAGGGAAACGTTAGAAGTGACGTATAAAGGAAAAAGCATCGCCGATGTCCTATCGATGACAGTAGAAGATGCGCTCGTTTTCTTTGAAAATATACCGAAAATCAGTAGGAAGCTCCAAACTTTAGTCGATGTCGGTCTTGGATATGTCCAGATGGGTCAACCGGCGACGACGCTATCAGGAGGAGAAGCCCAACGTGTGAAATTAGCGTCCGAGCTGCATAAACGTTCGAATGGAAAATCGTTTTATATATTAGATGAACCGACGACCGGCTTGCATGTTCATGATATTGAAAAATTGCTTGTTGTATTGCAAAGATTAGTTGATAGCGGCAATACGGTTTTAGTGATCGAGCATAATTTAGACGTCATAAAAACAGTGGATCATATTATCGATCTTGGTCCGGAAGGCGGAGATAAAGGCGGGCAAATTATTGCTGTCGGCACTCCGGAAAAAGTAGCTGAAAATGAAAATTCTTATACAGGCAACTATTTAAAGCCGATTTTGGAAAGGGATCGCCGTCGAATGCATGAAATGATTGAAGAAGCGGCAAAATAATAAGATGAAACCAAACGGGAGGATAGGACGTATATATTGATAGGTAAAGCGAATGGCGGAATGGGGATTTATTCGTTAACTGTCCCTCTAAGCCGATAGGCATTCCGTATGAAGACATTTTAGGAGGCGGAAAAATTGCAAAATGAACGGAAACGAATCTTGACCATGTTGGAGAACGGCACGATTTCAATGGAAGAAGCCTTAACCCTTTTAGAGACAATGGAAAAGAAGCAAACAGGCAATCCTTCATCCACGGCAAGTGAGCAAAGTCAATCCGAAAACGTCTATAGGAATACAGAGGGTGCAGAAGAACGGAAGAGTGATTCATCTTTTAGAGGCAATCAGGGTTCGGATGATTCTCATAATCCATCCATGGATGAATTCATCGAAGATATCCGAAAAGATTTTGTTACGGTAGGTGACCGGTTCATGCAATTCATGCAAACGGCGGTTGACCGGATGAAAAAATTCGATTTTGACACCCCTTTTGGCGGCGGTACTACTTTTTCGCATACAATGATCAAAGCTGCTGAAGATATAGAGGAAATTATCATTGATGTCGATCACGGAAATGTCACTGTTGAAACAGCTGATGTGCAAGAAATTCGTGCAGAATTTACAGTGAAAAATTTCAATAACAAGAATGAAGAGGAAACGAAAAAAGAGTTTCTCGATAAAGTCGTCTTCGTTCAAGACGAAGGAACGCTGCGGTTGTTAAGCGATTTGAAATTAATGCAAGTGAATGTTACATTGCTACTTCCGAATGAGGCATACCATAAAGCTTCAGTACGTTTGCTGAATGGTGATTTTACCATTGCAGATTTGAAAGCGGAACGTATTTACGTAAAAACGGCTAATGGCAAAGTGGAAGCAAATGGCTTACAATTCGATGCTGCAGAATTAGAAACAGCGAACGGCTCTATCCGTTTAAATGGCAGCACTGGTGCTCAATTGTCAGCTGAAACGATCAATGGTCGGGTTTATATCGATGGAGCTTTAAAAGATGTCGAAGCAAAATCGTTAAATGGTGCGGTAGTTGTGACAACTACTGACAAAGCGGCTGAGAAAATTGAAGCGAAGACAGTGAGCGGTTCAGTTGAAATTTACATCCCTTCTGAATTACCTTTAGATGGCCATATTTCTACAAATATGGGGAAATTGGATCTTCAATTGAATGATGTCGATAAGACAACAGAGCAGGAACAATTTTTACAGCGTTCCGTTTCATTCAAAAAGCATGCTGAAGGCGAAACGAAGCCTCTTCATATTCAAGGAGAAGCGAAAACGGGTACAGTGATCGTCTGCTATAATGTAAATCACAGTGCCTAATCAAATGAAAAAGCAAGGGAGAAAACAAATTGTTTTCGTACCCTTGCTTTTTCTGTTGTTCACTTACAGCTTGTTGAAACGCTCGCATACTGCGAATCGAACGGCGAAGGGTTCGATTTGCCTTAATTTCTGCGCTCTTCGTCTCTTGGACGTGGCGTTCTTAGGTTGCCTTCCTTCACAAGCGTTTTCAAGCCATGCTGTGCAAACATTTATCTTATGGCTAAAAATCTTAAAAAGACTGTAGACAAAGTGAAAACACATTGTCTACAGCCTGCTTATTTATTGTATAAATAACATAATATGCCGAACGCGATCGCTCTTGCACATTGTTCACGGTATGCTTTATTCATTAGTAGCATCAATTCCGTTCGATTGGTCATAAATCCGCATTCCACTAAAATGGCTGGCATTTTTGTATCCCGCAAAACAGCAAAGTTGGCTTGCTTCACTCCTCTATCTTTTCGCTGAACCGCTGAGATTAACGAAGACTGTACTATATTTGCCAATAAAAATGAATCGCGGCTTCCAGTGGGATAAACGTACGTTTCAATACCATTCGCTTCATTATAGCTATTGCCATACGCATTTGCGTGAATGGATACGAATGCGTCGACTCCTAATTGATTCGCCTTGGAAGTGCGTTCATGAAGCGGAACATCACGATGCGGATCGTGTGAAAAATGTACAGAGACTCCCTCTGCTACGAGCAACCGTTTAACAGTTTGGGCTACTGCTGAGTTGAATGTAAATTCCCTAAGAGTGCCATCAGGTGAACGTTTCCCTGCTGTTTCTGGACCGTGCCCGGCATCGATCATAATGTACTCCATGAATGAATCCCCCTTTACTTTGTATATAGAGTCAATTCATAAATAGTGGACAAATTGTAATTCAAATCATTTCATTTAAAATGGTTCATGGTAAAATGATTGCAGTGCATTAAGTCGTTAGAAAGGTGGCGGACAGATGGCAATCGTTACGGTGAAAGATATACAGGAAAGGTTTGATCTTCAATTGTTAGCGGGAGGAGAAGGGATAGATCGCCCGATTGAAATGAGCGACATTTCACGCCCAGGCCTTGAAATGGCAGGGTATTTCGATTTTTATCCTGCTTCTCGTGTGCAATTGTTTGGAAAAACGGAGCTATCCTTCTTCGGAGGTTTATCATCGCAAGAGAGGTTGGATCGGATGGATCGTCTCTGTTCCCCGGAAACACCGGCATTTATCGTTGCCCATTGTCTGGATGCTCCGGAAGAACTTTTATATATGGCGGAACAGCGTAAAATACCTGTTTTGCAAACTGAAAATCCAACGACCCGTTTCTCGGGAATGTTGACGAATTATTTGGAAGGTAGATTGGCACCGATGACTACAGTGCACGGTGTGTTAGTAGATGTCTATGGCATTGGCGTATTAATAACTGGAAAAAGCGGTGTTGGGAAAAGTGAGACGGCATTGGAGCTTGTAAAAAGAGGCCATAGGCTTGTTGCAGATGATTCTGTTGAAATTAGACAAGTTGCCAAAAACGTCTTAATTGGAAATGCGCCAAAATTGCTCAAACATATGTTGGAAATACGCGGTGTAGGCATTATTGATATGATGACTTTATTTGGTGCAAGCGCGGTAAGGGATGATAAAAGGATTTTAATGGTAATTGATCTTGAAGTGTGGGATTCGGATAAAGTTTACGACCGGTTAGGCATCGATGAGGAAAAAATGCCGATTATGGATTCGGAGCTGACGAAATTGACAGTTCCGGTTCGTCCGGGCAGAAACTTATCGGTAATCATTGAAGTTGCTGCGATGGATTACCGTATGAAACGGTTAGGAATTAATGCGGCAGAGAACTTTTCAAAAAAGCTTGAATCAGCAATCCTCCAAAATGCGACTGATTCAGAATAAGAAAGGAAAGTGACTATGTTATTTGATATATTGGCGATTAATCCTACGGCATTCCATATTGGGCCGATAGCGATTAGATGGTATGGAATACTCATTACAACGGGAATTGTCTTAGCTTTTATTGTTGTGCAAAAAGAAATGGTGAAAAGAGGCATGCATCCCGACTTTCTGACAGATTTATTAATATGGGCCGTACCAATTTCCATAATTAGTGCCCGTATTTACTATGTTATTTTTTCATTTGATTTATATAAAGATCGGCCGCTCGATATGATAAAAATTTGGGAAGGTGGCATCGCCATCCACGGAGCGCTGATCGGTGCTTTTGTCACTACATATTTTTATACGAAGAAGAAAGGCATTTCTTTTTGGAAAGTAGCGGATATTGCGGCACCGGGCATCTTGATCGGTCAAATTATCGGCCGCTGGGGGAACTTCATCAATCAGGAGGCACATGGAGGTCCAGTTTCCGAAAAATTCCTTGAAACGACAATCATTCCGGATTGGATTATGGATCAAATGACGATTAATGGGGTTACTTATCACCCGACGTTTTTATACGAATCACTTTGGAATGTCGTCGGATTGATCATTATTTTATTATTGAGAAGGGTACGCTTGAAAAGGGGCGAAATGTTCCTGTTTTATTTAACTTGGTACTCAATCGGCAGATATTTTATCGAAGGAATGAGAACAGACAGTTTGTATGGCGGTGATTTACGTGCTGCGCAAATTGTTTCGATTGTAGCGATTATCGTTTCAATCATACTCTTCGTAAAAAGAAGGTTCGTCGATAAAATCGATGTCACATACCAAGATAGATAAAAGGGGATTCGGATGGACACATTAAGGAATGGCTTTAAGGCTGGATTACACACAACATGGACATTAGGGAAAATTATTTTTCCGATTACGATAGTAGTCGTTATTTTACAACATACACCGATTTTGCCTTGGCTCGTGAAATTGGTCTCTCCATTCATGAGCCTTTTTGGGTTGAGCGGAGAAGCTGCAATCCCATTAGTGTTAGGAAATGCATTGAATTTATATGCGGGTATAGCTGGAATTTTATCATTGGATTTGACCGTAAAGGAAGTTTTTATAGTAGCGGTCATGTTAAGTTTTTCGCATAATCTTTTCATTGAAACCGGTGTTGCCTTGAAGGTAGGCGTTAAGCTATGGATTGTACTTGTCGTCCGTTTCGGATTAGCGGCAATTTCAGCAATCATCATCAATTTATTTTGGCACGGGGGCAATGAGATTGCAAAATATGGCATGGCTCCCGAAAGTGCAGCCGTTCCAGACGGATGGCACGAAATTGCTTTGTTAGGATTGCAAAAAGGTAGCTTCGGAATATTGCAGCTCGCTTTAATTGTAATACCGTTAATGATTATCGTTCAATTTTTGAAGGATCGCCATTATTTGCAAAAATTCTCAGAGAAGCTATCTCCTTTCACGAAAATGATCGGTGTTCAACCGAATGCTTCAATGACATTAGTAACCGGTCTTGTTATCGGATTGGCGTATGGAGCGGGCGTTATGATCCAAGCTGTTCAAGAGGATGGTGTGAGCAAAAAGGATGCGACATTGGCTTTCATCTTCTTAATTGCATGTCATGCAGTAGTGGAAGATACGCTAATATTCTTGCCGTTAGGCATACCAGTGCTCCCTTTGTTAATCATACGAATTGTAACTGCTTTTGTGCTGACGATTGCTGTCGCTTATTTCTGGAAGGCAAGTGAGCTCAAGAAAGAGAAGGAGGTATCTGTAGTAGATGGCTAAACCGATTACGACGCTTTTATTTGATTTTGACGGAACGCTTTTAGATACGAATGAACTCATTATCCAATCTTTCCAAACGGTATTGGACGAGTATTATCCGAACCGTTTTGAAAGAGTTCACATATTACCTTTCTTAGGCCCGACTTTGCGGGAAACATTTGACTCGATTGACCCTGAGAAAACAGAAGAAATGATGAAAGCTTATCGTGCATGGAACCTACAACATCACGATTTGCTTGCGAAAGAGTTTGACGGGGTAAAGGAAACATTAAAGAGCTTAAAGGAAATGGGCTTAAAGATGGCGATCGTTTCTACGAAGCGAAACAATATGATTATGAGAGGGCTGGCATTGTTAGGCGTGACAGAGCTTTTTGATACAATTGTCGGTTTGGACGATGTAAGCAAGCCAAAACCTGATCCTGAACCGCTTCTATTGGCGATGGAACGATTAGGGGCAAGTCCAGAAGAAACGATGATGATCGGTGATAACCTCCACGATATCGAAGGAGGCAAAAATGCTGGAGTACGAACTGCGGGAGTTGCATGGTCGATAAAAGGAGAAGAATTTATCCGCTCGCTTGAGCCTGATTTCGTTCTTCAGCATTTATCAGACCTCCAAAAAATTGTTGCGGGTGAGCCAGTGTGAGAAGAACAGAGCGGCATACTGCAAAACATAATGCAAACTCGCTTTGGCATTTATACAAAACTGTGCCATTCCTTAAAGTAGCGAAGAATTTCATTTTCATCCAAATTGGGAGATATACGCCTTTTTTTTCGGTGAAGAACTGGATTTATCGAACGTTTTTGCGGATGAAAATTGGTAAAAAAACGTCGTTAGCTTTAATGGTCATGCCAGATACGATGTTTCCTGAACGAATTTCAATTGGCAACAATACGATTATCGGTTTTAACACAACCATTCTTGCACATGAATATTTAATTGAAGAATACCGGATTGGCGATGTCGTAATTGGCGATGAGGTAATGATCGGCGCAAATACGACCATCTTGCCGGGAGTCGAAATCGGCGATGGTGCGACCGTGTCTGCCGCTTCGCTTGTAAACCGGGATATTCCGCCAGGTGCAATGGCAGGTGGAAATCCTGTCCGCATTATTTATACAGCAGAACAATTATTGGAACGAAAGAATGGAAAAATGCTTAAAAGTAATTAGGCCATGTTCTTCGCCTTAAAATGCATGTGATATTTTCGTTATAAGTTATGTTATAATGGATAGAGTTTAACTTGATTGTGCAAAAAACTCCTTCTAAGTCAATTGCCGTACACTATAGAAATGTTTGACCGTGCAGTGGAGGTTTTGGCCGCCACTGTTGCTGTATAGAAGAACGTAGGCAAACCAGCGTCCAAAAATACATTTTAATAAAATTGCAGGAATAAAATTAGTTCAACCATGTGTTGTGCTGTTCTGTCAAAAAGACGTAAAAATTTAATTTGATTGACAACGGCTGTTTAATACGATTGTCGCTATTGAAAATTTGGACGAATTTGTAATTGATTGAAAGGAGCGTGAAAGCGTTCCTTTCATTTTTTCGGAGGAATTAATAACTTGGATAAAAAACATAAAAATGAGGACAGAAAAATAATTTCATTTATCCCTGATGGTGAATTTTATTATAAAAAAGGCCTTAAATCGATGCAGCGTGAGCGTTTTGATGAGGCTCATAAATATTTGAAAAGAGCTGTTGAACTTAGCCCGAATGATCCGAGGATTCTAATGCAGTTCGGCATTTTAGTCATGGAGGAAGGGGAGTTCGAAGAGGCTTACGAATATTTGACTGCGGCCCATGGACTGGATCCGGAAGAGGAAGACATTATCTTCTATTTAGCGGAAGTGCATGCCCATTTAGGGTTGTTGCGTGATGCGAAAATTTATGCGGAAAAGTATATCGCTTTAGCGCCAGATGGCCCTTTAGCAGACGACTCAATGGAAATTATTGATTTTGCGGAACAGGAAGAATCTTTCAGCTTAGATGAGGATATGCCAGATAGCGAAGTGTACTTCCTTCAAGAGAAGGCAAGGAAATTGATGGAATCTGGGTCTTTTCCGGAAGCAATCAGAATTTTAGAGTCAATCATCGTGGATTATCCCGACTTTTGGGCGGCATACAACAATTTGGCACTCGCCTATTTTTATATTGGGGAAATCGAGCATGCGAAAGAACTGCTATATGATGTTTTAGAAAAAAATAAAGGAAACTTGCACGCATTATGCAATCTCGCTGTCTTTTATTATTATGAAAAAGACAAAGAGAAATTGAATTCCATGTTAGAACTGCTATTGAAGATAAAGCCGTATCAATTTGAGCATAGATTTAAATTAGGAGCGACTTTTGCGTTAGTAGGCAAGCATGAGGAAGGGTTCAATTGGCTGCGCAGCTTAAAGAAAAAAGGATTTGAAGGGGATGCGGGCTATTATTTCTGGCTTTCCCATTCTGCTTATTTCTCGGGTCATGAGGACATTGCGAAAGAGGCATATGAAATGCTCACCCAATTAGATCCCGAAAAAGCGGGATTCGAACCATGGAAAAACGTTGCTCCTTCCGCTGCGAGGTCAGATGCTTATGAACAGGATCGCGACTTCCTCATTAGCAAAATACTGAATCAGTATAGAAGCGAGCGCTTATTAGGATATTACCTTTTAGGGAAATCAGCGCATAAACAGGAGCTCATTTCACATCCTGAGTATATTGATGTTGATAAATTGACTGTCATTGAACAACTGTTTTTGGCGCATAGCCTTGATTATGAATTTACGCTTAGTGATCAATTTGATCATCTATTCGATCGGGCGATTCAAACGACAGATTTATTGTACGAAAAGCATCAGCCTTTAACGAAGCAAGGAACGCATTTATTTCAAATGTGGTTCACTCTATGTGAAGTAGCGTTGCTCCGCTCCTACCATTTCCGCAATCCTGCTGCTCTTGCAGCTGCGGCGGATTATATGTTCCGTTCTTCGCGCTACACAGATACGACAAAAACGAGCATTGCAAAGGAATATGGCATTTCAGTTCCGACGTTGACGAAGTACGTTGAACAATTGATGGAGTTCCTGCCTCATTTCAAATCATAGGAATATGCCGGGATTGCTAAGCAAGCAAAAAGATTGATTGGCTACGAGAAATCTTATACGATTTGTTTAACGTAATTCAGCAAAGATCCTCCGTTTTTAAAGACGGCAAGGTGAATGGAGGCAAACCCGGGCTGAATGAGTAGGAAGGCAATCTAAGAACGCCGTTTCCTATGGCTGCAGTTGCATGATCTACAGCCTGAAGGACCGCGGATGTCATAGGTTTTTAAATGAGTTATCGAACAGGCTCAATAAAAACTCGGATGATCATACGCAGAGGTGGAATGGTTCTTAATTCACAAAAGCCCATATTGAGTGTTGGGCGAATGTAGAGGTTGCTTTTTTGATAAGTGTTACATGCAGTGAAGGAGGAATCTCAATGACAACTGAGAAAATATATGACGTCATTATTATTGGCGCTGGTCCTGCAGGAATGACAGCTGCGGTCTATACGTCAAGAGCCAATTTATCAACTTTGATGTTGGAGCGCGGAATTCCTGGCGGGCAAATGGCAAATACAGAAGAAATCGAAAACTACCCAGGTTTTGAATCCATTTTAGGACCTGATTTATCTACAAAAATGTTCGATCATGCCAAAAGATTTGGTGCTGAATACGCTTATGGCGATGTTACAGACGTGATTGACGGGGAAGAATATAAGACAATTATTTCAGGCAACAAAGAATATAAAGCGCGTTCGATCATCATTACGACAGGCGCTGAATACCGCAAAATGGGAATTCCGGGAGAACAGGAATTGACAGGCCGCGGTGTTAGCTATTGTGCAGTTTGTGATGGCGCGTTCTTTAAAGATAAAGAAATCATCGTAGTCGGCGGCGGCGACTCAGCTGTTGAAGAAGGATCCTATTTGACACGCTTTGCGAAAAAAGTAACGATCATCCATCGCCGTGATGAGCTCCGCGCACAAAAAATTCTCCAAGACCGTGCATTTGCAAATGAAAAAATTGAGTTCATCTGGAATACGACAGTTAAACAAGTGAATGAAAAGAATGGCAAAATCGGCTCTGTCACACTCGTTTCAACTGTTGATGGTTCAGAACGTGAATTTGATGCAGAAGGTATGTTCATCTACATCGGCATGGATCCATTAACCGCTCCATTTAAAAAATTGGGCATTTTGGATGAAAACGGCTATATTAAAACGAATGAAAATATGGAAACTTCAATCCCTGGAATTTACGCTGCAGGCGACGTCCGCGAAAAACTTCTAAGACAAGTCGTTACAGCAACAGGAGATGGCAGCATCGCTGCTCAAGCTTGTCAAAAATACGTCGAAGAACTCCAAGAGAAACTGTCGGCGGAAGTATAATAGTAAAACGGCCTATCTGATCATGGATAGGCCGTTTTTTCGTACTTGAAGCATCTATGGAGAATTAAAAGTTGGTAGAAATTCGAGAAACCAAGCATATTTACTCTTTCCCCCGCATGAAGCATTTATCCGCGAAAAAAAGGAGCGCGGCTGCGCATAAATAGATTTCTCCGCGCATAAGAGATCGTGGCTGCGCATAAATGGAAATGTCCGCGCATAAAGGAGTTCGGCTGCGCATAAATAGATTTCTCCGCGCATAAGAGATCGTGGCTGCGCATAAATGGAAACGTCCGCGCATAAAGGAGTTCAGCTGCGCATAAATGATATTGCATACGCAAAAAGCAGATCGTCCCCGCATAAATGATTATACCTGCGCATAAAGGATCGTTGTTGCGCATAAATGATTTTGCGTACGCATAAAGGAGTTCGGCTGCGCATAAATGATTATATCTACGCATAAAAGATTGTCGCTGCGCATAAATGGAATTTGCCCGAGCATAAAAGCATTTGCATACTCATAAACTGTGCACCTTCGCATAAATGTCTCTAACTTTATATGAAGTAAGCGGAACACAAATGCCTAGTGAATTTTGTCTTTTGTAAGATAAAACCATTTTGAGATTTATGCGCGCTGCTTGGCGGTTTATGAGTGAATAAAACGTTTTATGCGCTTGCATAGGCATTTATGAGCTTGCATAGGCATTTATGCGCTTGCATAGGCATTTATGCGCTTGCAGAAGCAATTATGAGTTGTTGATTGACATTATGCGTTTTTATTGGAGTTTATGCGTGTAGTGAGGGTAGTTATGCGTTTTCTATAGCGTTTTTGGGTAGGCGAACATTTTGGAGTGTTTCTGCATCGGGATAGATTGGTGATTTGTATGATGGGGGGGAGTTGTTGGAGTCATTTATGCATGTGAATAGGATGGCTATGCGCATTGGATGGCGGTTTATGAGTGAATAAAACGTTTTATGCGCTTGTATAGGCATTTATGCGCTTGCAGGGGAGTATATGAGCTTACAGAAGCAATTATGAGTTGTTGATTGGCATTATGCGTTTTTATTGGAGGTTATGCGTGTAGTGAGGGTAGTTATGCGTTTTCTATAGCGTTTTTGGGTAGGCAAAATTTTGGAGTGTTTCTGCATCGGGATAGATTGGTGATTTGTATGATGGGGGGAGTTGTTGGATTCATTTATGCGTGTGAATGGGGTGGCAATGCGCATTGGATGGCGGTTTATGAGTGAATAAGACGTTTTATGCGCTTGTATAGGCATTTATGCGCTTGCAGGGGAGTATATGAGCTTACAGAAGCAATTATGAGTTGTTGATTGGCATTATGCGTTTTTATTGGAGTTTATGCGTGTAGTGAGGGTAGTTATGCGTTTTCTATAGCGTTTTTGGGTAGGCGAACATTTTGGAGTGTTTCTGCATAGGGATAGATTGGTGATTTGTATGATGGGGGGAGTTGCTGGATTCATTTATGCGTGTGAATGGGGTGGCAATGCGCATTGCTTGGAGGTCTATGAGTGAATAAGACGTTTTATGCGCTTGTATAGGCATTTATGCGCTTGCAGGGGAGTATATGAGCTTACAGAAGCATTTATGAGTTGTTGCTTGGCGTTATGCGTTTGTATTGGAGTTTATGCGTGTAGTGGTGGGAGTTATGCGTATTTGATGAGAGGTTGGATAAAAATAAGGTTCATGAAATAATTAATCAAACGTTAATGTTCCTGTAATGGAAATGCAATAGAAAAAGGATATGATAAGACTATCAATAGACCCCCCTTTTTATTATATGTTTTACTTAAAGACGATCTGCCGAAGTTTTTTGGCGGATGGTCTTCTTTTTTTGTCGTTTATGTGCTAAACATTGTATAATGACAGTATGCGTCTATAAAAGTGAGGAAATTTCAATGCAAAGAATTGCTAATTTGCTTGTCGTAAAAGAAAATAAAGTGCTTTTATTGAAGAAACCGAAGAGAGGCTGGTATGTCGCTCCAGGCGGCAAAATGGATTTAGGCGAATCCATTTATGATGCAGCTATTCGTGAATTTACGGAGGAGACCGGCGCTTTGCCGATTGATCCGTTTGTAAAAGGTATATATACAATGGTTATCCATGATTCTGAAACGAATGAAGTTGTTAATGAATGGATGCTATTTACATTTATAGCAAAAGATTTGGAAGGCGTGCCTTATGAGGAAAATCGGGAAGGAATATTGGAATGGCATCCGGTCGAAAGTCTTGAGATATTGCCGATGGCTGAAGGGGATCGGACGAATTTGTTGTTTGCGGTTTCAGAACCGGGTGTTCAGTACGGAACCTTCCATTACACCGAGGATTTTGAACTGTTAAAAGAGCAAATACAAAAATCGATAGAAGGTGATTAAATATAATGGAAAATGAGCTGCCGAACAGTGATGTGGAATTAGTCATTATTACAGGAATGTCGGGTGCGGGGAAAACGGTCGCTATGCGAAGCTTTGAAGACTTAGGATTTTATTGCATCGATAATTTGCCTCCGGAACTGTTAGTGACTTTTTTGGATCTTATGATGAAATCTGAAAATAAAATGCGTCGCATCGCTGCAGTTATGGATACGAGGGGCGGCGACTTGTTTGATTCCCTTGTTGGAGCATTGGATAATTTGCTTCAAATGGAAGGTGTGTCGACGAAGCTGCTTTTTTTAGATGCTGATGATGAGACGCTCGTCCGCCGTTACAAGGAAACGAGACGTTCGCATCCATTGGCAGAAGGTGGCTTGCCGTTGACGGGTATTAAGAAAGAACGTAATCTTTTAAGTGAATTGAAAGGTCGTGCCCGTTACATTTTCAACACCTCTCAATTAAAACCGAGAGAGCTTCGGGAAAAAATCATTTCTACCTTTTCGGCTAAAGGGGATATGCCCTTTACACTGAATTTTATTTCATTCGGTTTTAAGCATGGAATGCCGATTGATGCAGATGTTGTATTTGATGTCCGCTTTTTGCCAAATCCTTATTACGTTAAAGAATTGAAACCGAAAACAGGTTTGGAGAAAGACGTGTCCGAATATGTGTTAAAATGGAATGATACACAAGTGCTTATCGAAAAATTGACCGATCTTTATAAGTTTATTATTCCTCAATATAAAAACGAAGGTAAATCCCAAGTGGTAATCGCATTTGGCTGCACAGGCGGCCAGCACCGTTCGGTTACGTTAGCTGAGTATTTCGGCAATCGCTTCAAAGATGAATACCGGACATTCATTACGCATCGGGATATCGAAAAAAGAAAGGGTTGACACGATGTTGCAATCCGGGAATATGAAGAGAATCGTTGTGTTTGGAGGCGGCACCGGATTGTCTACATTGCTGCGAGGTTTGAAAAAGCATCGTGTCGATTTGACGGCTATCGTGACTGTCGCCGATGATGGCGGCAGTTCCGGAAGGCTGTTGGATGCTTATGATATTCCACCTCCTGGCGATATACGACAAGTGATGGCAGCGCTTTCAGATGTAGAGCCGTTAATTGAGAAGATGTTCCAATATCGCTTTGCTACAGAGGATGATCTGAAAGGGCATTCTTTAGGCAATTTGATGTTAGCGGCATTGACAGATATTACAGGTGATTTTGCGCGTGCCGTTGAAAAGATGGGGCGTGTTTTGAATATTAAGGGCAAGGTTTATCCGGCAGCAAATCAGCGGATCACCTTGCATGCTGAGTTGGATGATGGCACAATTGTAACCGGCGAATCTAAAATTCCGGTCTATGGAAGCAAAATTAGAAAAGTATATCTTTCACCACAAGAAGTGCAACCATTGCCGGAAACCGTAGAAACGATCAACAAGGCAGATCTAATCATATTCGGTCCGGGCAGCCTCTATACAAGCATATTGCCGACGATACTTGTACATGATATTCGGGATGCTGTCGTCAATTGCAAGGCAAAGAAATTGTTCATTAACAATTTGACGACACAAGAAGGAGAAACTTACCAATATACGGCGTCCGAGCATGTGCAGGCCTTATATGAGCACGCAAATGAACGTTTCATAGATACAGTATTACTGAATGGCACCGATTTGAATGGCTTGTTCGCAGGGCAAGATCATATGGAAAGGCCATGGCCTGTTGAAAATGATATTGCCGCTTTGGAGCAACTTGTGCCGCATATCGTTGTGGAAGACATTTCGACAGTTTCAGATGGCAGGGTCATTCATGATGCCGATAAAGTGGCATCATGGATTATGTCCTATATGGATCATGCGGAAATAGAATAGACTTGATCGTCGCCGCGAGAGGGGGAAAATCATGTCTTTTGCATCAGAAGTGAAAAAAGAGCTCACACAGATCGAAGCTGACGAATGTTGTATAAAAGCGGAAATCGCAGCGTTTATTCGAATGAATGGGGCGCTCTCTTTTTCAAATAAACAGTTGAGCCTCGATGTTCAAACAGAAAATGCAGCAATCGCAAGAAGGCTATATTCAAATATTAAGCGACTGTATCCAATTAAAGTGGAATTATTAGTCCGAAAAAAAATGCGACTGAAAAAGAACAATGTTTATATTTGCCGGATTCGGGAAGGCGCCAAGCAACTGTTAGAGGATTTATATATTCTAACGGGCACATTCCAGTTTAAAAATGAAATTGCCGGACAGTTAATTAAGAAAAAATGTTGTCAGCGATCCTATTTGCGCGGAGCATTTTTGGCGGGAGGCTCGGTCAACAATCCGGAAACGTCCTCCTATCATTTGGAAATCTTCTCATTTTATAAGGAGCATAGTGAAGCTCTTGTCGAGTTGATGAATAAATTTCATTTGAACGCGAAATCGATTGAACGGAAAAAAGGCTATATCGCTTATTTGAAAGAGGCCGAAAAGATTTCGGATTTCATCGGTTTGATTGGTGCGCATGTTTCGTTAATGAAATTCGAGGATGTGCGCATTTTGCGTGATATGCGCAACAGTGTCAATCGGCTCGTTAATTGCGAGACTGCCAATTTGAATAAAACGATCGGTGCTGCACAGCGGCAAGTGGAAAATATTAAGTTCATTCAAAATACGATTGGTCTTGATCAGTTGCCGGAACGGCTGCAGGAGATTGCCCATTTACGAATCGAATACCAAGATGTTACTCTTAAGGAATTAGGTGAAATGGTATCCGGCGGGACTGTCAGCAAATCAGGGGTCAATCATCGATTGAGAAAAATCGAGGAAATTGCCGAAAACTTGCGAAGTAGCGGCATCGGATAGAAAAAACTGAATAGGATTGAATAGAGAGGAGTCTATTGATTATGGCGGAAAAAACTGTAGAAGTGAATATGAAAACCGGATTGCAGGCGAGACAAGCGGCTCTTTTTGTGCAAGAGGCGAATAAGTTTACAGCAGATGTATTTTTAAAGAAAGATGAACGCCAAGTGAATGCGAAGAGCATTATGGGCGTAATGAGTTTGGCGGTAGCTCGCGGAACGACGGTTTCTTTAATCGCTGAAGGTGTAGACGAAGAGCAAGCAATTGAAAGACTAGCACAGCTTGTTGAAAATGAAAATTAATAATGAATAGATTGCCGTTTCCTTAGTAAGGAGATGGCTTTTTTCTATTTATGGGAAATTGATTGAGCGAATCGATTTCATCCTATAAGAAGAGGTAAACGCTTATGGTGGGAAAAATATCTCGAATTCAAGACAAGTTTCTTGTTGATAGAAGTTTTGAATGATAAAGTGAAGGTAATCATGATCCTATATAGGAGGAATCGCTTTATGTATCCAATTGAAGGACATCATCATATTTCTATGTTAACGAAAGATGCCCAATACAATAACCGTTTCTATCGTACGATTTTAGGGCTACGCCGTGTGAAAGTTACCGTAAACCAAGATGATCCATCGATGTACCATTTGTTTTACGGCGATCGGACGGGAAGTCCATGCACTGAGCTTACATTTTTTGAAATGCCTTTTGCAGGCCGTTCTTATCGTGGGACAAATGCCATTACGAGAATTGGATTAGTCGTTCCCACAGAGGAGAGTTTATCGTATTGGAAATCAAGATTTGAAGAGCATAATGTAAAGCATGGTGAAGTGACAACGTATGCGAATCGCCAAGCCCTTCACTTTGAAGATGCCGAAGGATTGCGCATGGTGTTGTTAGTTTCTAAAGGTGAGAGACTGCCGCATTATGAGGTGTGGGAAAAATCGGAAGTTCCGATTGAGCATCAGATTTTGGGAATGGGAGCAGTCGAAATAACCGTGCGCCGAATGAATAAAATCGCAGGAACGTTGACAAATATTTTGGGTTATACTGAAGTATCCCGGACAGAAGATGAAGCGATCTTTCGTTCGGCTAAAGGCGATGTTTTTGGAGAAATCGTCGTGAAAAGTGATGATGGTCCCGCAGAAAAGCCTGGTCGAGGCAGCATTCACCATTTAGCGATTCGTGTTAAAGATGATGAGGAGCTGTCCTATTATGAAGAACAAGTGCGGTTGCATGGTTTTCATTCCTCAGGAATTGTAGATCGGTTCTATTTCAAAAGCTTGTACTTCCGGGAATCAAATGGCATTTTGTTCGAAATCGCAACGGATGGACCTGGGTTTACGATTGACGGGGATGTCGAAACGTTAGGGGAAAGATTAGATTTACCGCCGTTTTTGGAAGAACGTCGTACGGAAATCGAAGAAAATCTTGCACCGATTGAATAGTTTGTTTATCATCAAAGAAAAGAAATTTGCAAAAGAAAAGCCGAAAATGTCATGAAAGACATTTTCGGCAGTTTATTGTTTTTACGCCCTCGGCAGGAATCGAACCCACATTTTGAGAACCGGAATCTCACGTGCTATCCGTTGCACCACGAGGGCAATTTTTGTAACAGACAAGATTCATTATACAAAGAATATGGAAATTATGCAATAGCTATTTTCAATGCGTTATATTTGACCTTTATTGACCAACATCTGTATGATAGATGTACAGTTGAAATGGGTAAAGTTTCAACAGAGCGATTATGATTGATTCATCCAAAAGGAGGAAAAGTCGAATGAATTTAATACCTACAGTTATTGAGCAAACAAACCGGGGTGAGCGGGCGTATGATATTTATTCCCGTCTTCTAAAAGACCGTATTATTATGTTAGGTAGCGCGATTGATGATAATGTCGCGAACTCAATCGTAGCGCAGCTTTTATTTTTGGAAGCGGAAGATCCGGATAAGGATGTTTCCATTTACATTAACAGCCCTGGCGGAAGCATTACTGCAGGGATGGCGATTTATGATACGATGCAGTTCATTAAACCTGACATTCAAACGATTTGTATTGGGATGGCCGCTTCAATGGGCTCATTCTTGTTGACAGCTGGAACGAAAGGGAAACGTTATGCGCTTCCGAACGCTGAAGTGATGATTCACCAACCACTTGGCGGTGCACAAGGGCAAGCAACAGAAATTGAGATTGCTGCAAAACGCATTCTTTTCTTACGTGAAAAGTTGAATACGATCTTGTCTGAACGTACTGGGCAACCAGTGGAAGTGATCGCGAGAGATACAGATCGCGATAATTTCATGACTGC
The DNA here is from genome assembly GCF_042679045.1 of Sporosarcina contaminans. Lineage (NCBI taxonomy): Bacteria > Bacillati > Bacillota > Bacilli > Caryophanales > Caryophanaceae > Sporosarcina > Sporosarcina contaminans. The sequence continues at coordinate 40,823 of NZ_JBHTLT010000129.1, forward strand.
TGAGCGTGCGAAGGAATATGGGTTGATCGACCATATTATTACGCGTAGCGATATGAAAGATTTAAAATAATGAAATTGATATGCTGGTGCCTGTTAAAGGGCACTGGCATTTTTATTTGACTTTGAAATGTTTGAAACCTTTTAGATGTTCATACGATAGAAAGGGAAAGAGGGAAGTTTGGATGGATAGACGCTACGGGTATGAAAAAGTATCGATGAGTAGGGAGTGGTAAGATGAAAAAATTATTAGGGCCGATTGCTATAATCATTGTATTATTAGCGATTGTAGCAATGTTATTGGTGCCAAGCTACAACAAATTCGTTAACTTGGAAGAGGATGTTGAGCAGTCCTATGCGCAAGTTGAAAACCAGCTGCAGCGTCGGCTTGATCTTATTCCGAATTTGGTGAACACCGTTAAAGGCTATGCAAGCCATGAAAAAGAAGTTATTGCGGAAATTTCTGACGCGCGTGCAAGATTGGCTGGCGCTTCTGGACCTGAGGAGCAAGCAGCTGCAGATACAGAGCTGTCGAATGCGTTAGGGCGTTTATTAGTAGTTGTGGAAAATTATCCAGAATTAAAAGCGAATCAAAATTTTACGCAGCTGATGGATGAGTTGGCTGGAACAGAGAACCGGATCGGTTTTGCGAGAAAAGATTATAATGATGTTGTTTCCCAATACAATCGACAAGTGAAACGGTTCCCGGGCAAATTAGTCGCTTCAATTTTCGGATTTGACGAGAAAGAGTATTTCCAAGCAGAAGAGGCTGCAAACAAAGCTCCTGAAGTCGATTTCGGAGATGACAAGGAGTGATTCGGAAATTTGTTCGATCGTTCGCGGTCGCATGTCTACTGTTCGTATACATGCCAATCGGGGTGTTGGCAGCCGAAATCCCCAATTGGAACGAATATGATTACTTCATTCAAGATCATGCACAAATTTTGTCTTATGAACAGAAAGAAGAGTTGAATCGGCTTGGTCGTAACTTGGAACAAGCAACAGGGGCTGAACTAGCTGTGTTGACGTTGCCGAGCATTGGCGATGAACCGGTTGATGTATATGCGACCGAGGCGCTAAGGGAATATAAGTTAGGGAAAGCCGGTGAAGATAACGGGGCGTTGCTAGTCGTAACAACGATTCCAAATTCATCTCAAAAACGTCATTTTGAACTTGCGGTCGGTTACGGGCTGGAAGGCGCCTTGCCGGACGGGAAAATAGGAAGGATTATGGATGAGGTTGCAGTTCCGTATTTAAAAAATGAACAGCCGGATCTTGCGATTATGGAAGCTTATAAATCCTATTACAACGAAATTGCGGCTGAGTATGGATGGAATGGCGAAATGGCTACTGTCAATAAGCTTTCGAATCGAGGCGGAGGGTTAGGAATACCTGCGCCGGTCATTCTCTTCATTATTATCTATTTAATTTACCGTTTCAGTAGAGGTGGCCCTGGTGGCGGTGGCGGTTCGGGTGGCAGAAGAAGCAGCGGCCCAATCTTCTTCCCAGGTTCTTTCGGAGGAGGCGGTTTCGGCGGCGGGAGCGGCGGTGGCTTCGGTGGAGGCGGCGGCTTCAGCGGCGGAGGCGGCTCCGGAGGCGGAGGAGGAGCAGGAAGAAGCTGGTGATACCTAAAGCGTAGGGCGGCGTTCAGCCTCGACAGGCGCTGGAGAGCCTAAACATAAGGCGCTTTTTGCCTTATGCTTTAGGATCGAAGCGACCCGAGAGGCTGCCGCCCGAAGCTGGATGACCCCAAAAGCGTAGAGGGGCGTTTAGCCCTGACAGGCACTGGCCGACTAAGTTCGCCGCGTCCTGCGGCAACGTCGGCACTAATACATCCTGTATGTCGGAAGAAAAGAGCCTAAGGCGCTTTTTCCTTAGACTCTTTTCTGAAGTGACCCGAAGGGCTGCCCCTCGTAGCTGGATGATACCAAAAGCGGAAGCGACCGTTTAGACCCGACAAGCGCTGGAGAACTTGAAACATAAGGCGCTTTTTGCCTTATGCTTCAAGATCGAAGCGACTCGAGGGTCTGGTCGCTGAAGTCTGGATGACCCCAAAAGCGGAGAACGCCGTTTAGCCTCGACAGGCGTTGGAGGGCTTGAACATAAGGCGCTTTTTATCTTATGAAAGGAAGGCAGTCTAAAATCGACGCGTCCTGCGACAACGACTGCATGACCTGCATCGTGCAGGCCCAAACGACCCGAGAGGCTGGAGTTCGGAGCTGGATGACCCCAAAAGCGTAGGGCGGCGTTTAGCTCCGACAGGCGTTGGCCGACTAAGAACGCCGCGTCCTGCGGCAATATCGGCACTAATACGTCCTGTATGTCGGAGAGCCTAAACATAAGGCGTTTTCTGCCTTATGAAAGGGAGGCAGTCTAAAATCGACGCGTCCTTCGAGAAAGGCTTCATGATTCGCATCGTGCCGGCTTAAATGCTGCTCGGAGAATAACCGATGTCTAAAACATAGAGGTTGCCAGCAACATGAAAATTTGTAGCAGGCTATCTGCCTAATAACCAACAAGGAGTGGACAAGCTTGAAAAGATTTTTAGTATTCATAGTAGCTTTTGCTTTCTTACATACCGCAATTCAAATAGCTTCGGGGTGGGTTTTAACTGCTTTTTATACGCCGGATCTTTATAGCTCGGCAGAGGTTGTTCGCAATGAAGTTACTTTCGGGAGCGTAACGCATCTGCCGTTTATTTTTCTAATGACGAGTGCGTCCATTGCTTATTTGATATCACAAAAGGTAGGTAGACGGACGGTTGTGAATTCATAGGGATACACGGGTGAAGGATTGATTCCTTCACCCTTTTTATGCTCGGAACAGACTGTGTTATGCGCTTGGAAATGCTGTTTATGCGTGTGGATTAGGATTTATGATTTGTTTATTTGTGTTATGCGTTAAGTAGGACTGTTTATACGTTTCCGAGGTGGCTTATGCGCTTTTGTTGGGATTTATGCGTTATAATCGGTGGAAGAAGAGAAGTTTAGGAGTGGAATGTTGTGCATGTGACTTTTTATACGAAGCGTGGCTGTCATTTATGTGATGAGGCAGAGGCGATGATGGAGCTTGTGAAAGAGGATTTTCCTTTAACTTGGTCTACTGTCGATATTGAATCGGATGACGAGGCGCACGAGAAGTATATGCTAATGATTCCTGTCGTTGAGCGGGATGGAGAAGTGCTATTATACGGATCCATTGGTTATGTTGATTTGGTGGAATTATTTGAATGAAGTGGCATCAATAGGAAGTTTATTGACATGAAGAAAGGGAATTGAAAAATAAACTTCCTATGATCACAATCAATTGAAATTTTGAAACGGTTGTTTTACAATGGATTCAAGAAGGATTTATTTTTTTTACTCTATGTGGGACGATTTTATATTACGTGGGCAAATATTGACCTACAGTGAAAAGAGGTGCATGATATGGACTCGGATTTGTTTGAGTTACAAAGTAAGCTTGTGCCTGAAATGGTGGATTTATTACATGAAAGATATCGAGTTTTAAAATTCATTGAGACGGCTGGACCGATTGGAAGACGTCCTTTAAGTTTGATGGCCGATTTGACGGAGAGGGAATGCCGTTCTGTATTGGAGGCCTTGCGGGAACTGAGGCTCATCCGGGTCGCAAAAGAGGGTGCGTCGGTAACGGAGGAAGGAAGCAGGTTGTTATCCTCGTTAGGAGAGGCGATCGATCAATGGTCGGGTCGCGAGGCGTTGGCCCGTAATTTGACTGCAAAATTAGGCATCCGCTCGGTGAAAATTGTAATTGGTGATTGTGATGTGAATCCTTCTGTAAAAAATTTAATTGGCAAAGAAGCCGCACAGCAGTTCATGGAAGGGATTGGCGACGGGGAGATTGTCGCTGTGACTGGCGGCAGTTCCGTAGCGGCAGTATCACCGTATATTGAAGTTTTTGACGACGCCAAACATATTCATTTCATTGCGGCGAGAGGCGGTATTGGAAATGAAATCGGATTGCAGGCGAATGTAATTGCCGCTTCTTTTGCGGAAGCGTGTGGAGCGTCTTACAGTGCGTTTTATTACCCCGAATCGCTTAGCAGTGAAGCGCATGAAATCTTTAAAAAAGAAGCGATCGCGCAAGAGATGATCGCCAAATATGAGAAAACAGATTGTGTCATTCATGGTATTGGCGATGCGCAACGGATGGCGGCATTAAGGAATGCAAATGAGGAAGAACGGTTATACCTACAAGAGCATGGAGCAAAAGGAGAGGCGTTTGGCTATTATTTCGATGAAAACGGGAAAGTCGTTCATCGGATTCGAACGGTAGGCATTCAAACAGAACAGCTTCTAAAAGTGCCTTTGCTCATCGCTGTCGCTGGTGGGTCAAGTAAGGGAGAAGCCATTTTAGCGTATATGGCGAGCGCTCCTAAACAAACGATTTTGATTACAGATGAAGGCGCAGCAAAAGCAATGCTATCACATGTAACGAATAAAAAATAATTGGAGGAATATTAAATGACTTTAAAAATGGCGATTAATGGTTTCGGTCGAATCGGCAGAGTGATTTTCAGAGAAGCAATGGATAAAAACGATATCGAAATCGTAGCAGTGAATGACTTGACGGACGCTCCGATGTTGGCGCATTTATTGAAGTATGACTCAGTGCACGGCATTTTGGATGCTGACGTAAAAGCGGAAGGCGACTCACTGTACGTCAATGGCAAAGAAATTAAAGTGTATGCAGAAAAAGATCCTGCACAATTGCCATGGAAAGAGTTAGGAATTGATGTTGTCATTGATTCCACTGGTGTATTCCGCGATGAACAAGGTCTTCGCAAGCATATTGAAGCGGGCGCGAAAAAAGTCATCCTTTCCGCACCAGCTAAAGGCGATATGAAAACGTTAGTGATGGGCGTTAACAACGAAGAATACGATCCTAAACAAGACCAAATCGTATCGAATGCTTCTTGTACGACGAACTGTCTTGCACCAGTCGTAAAAGTATTGAATGACAAATTCGGCGTGCAACGCGGCATGATGACGACAGTGCACTCTTACACGAACGATCAGCGCATTTTGGACTTGCCACACTCTGATTACAGACGTGCAAGAGCTGCTGCAGAATCGATGATTCCGACAACTACAGGTGCTGCTTCAGCAGTGACAAAAGTCATTCCGGAACTGAAAGGGAAATTGGACGGCATGGCAGTCCGTGTACCGACCCCGAACGTTTCGCTAGTGGACTTCGTTGCAGAGCTTTCGAAAGATGTTACGGTAGATGAAGTGAATGAAGCATTGCGAGAAGCTGCAGAAAACGAATTGAAAGGCATCTTGTTCTATAGCGATTTGCCGCTCGTTTCAATCGATTATAACGGAAATACAGCATCTTCTACGGTTGACGGCTTATCCACAATGGTCATGCAAGACAATATGGTGAAAGTCATTTCTTGGTACGACAATGAATCGGGCTACTCCGCACGCTGTATCGACTTGGCGCTTTATATGATGGAAAAAGGCCTCTAAGAGGAAAGAGATGTATAAATCATAGCCATTCGAAAGGCAACCCACTATAATAGATAGATGGGCAGGAGGAACGGAGAAGCCCGTTCCTCTTTTTTTATTCAGCAGAAGAATCTTACTTCTATCAGTTGTGAGAGGAATGTGCTTATTTTTTTGGAGGTGTGCATTGTTCATGAAGGCCAAGCAATCGATTAAAGAGATGGATCTGAAGGGAAAACGTGTTTTTTGCCGAGTGGATTTTAATGTTCCGATGGAAGACGGAAAAGTGACGGATGATACGAGGATTCGTGCTGCCATCCCTACAATTGAATACATGGCAAACCAAGGTGCTAAGGTTATTTTGGCAAGCCATTTAGGACGTCCAAAAGGCGAAGTGAAAGAGGAATTGCGTTTGAACGCAGCAGCTGAGCGTTTGTCGGAGCTGTTGGGGAAAGACGTCCGCAAGCTTGATTCTTCAATTGGTGAAGAAGTGAAAAATGCGATTGGTGCTATGGGGGAAGGGGACATTATTTTATTGGAAAACGTCCGTTTCCACCCTGGGGAAGAAAAAAATGACCTAAAGCTCTCAAAAGCATTTGCCGATTTGGCGGATGTCTTCGTCAATGACGCGTTTGGAGCTGCTCACCGTGCACATGCTTCTACAGCGGGAATTGCCGAGCATATCCCGGGCGTGAGCGGTTTATTGCTACAGAAAGAGATAGATGTTTTAGGAAAGGCGTTATCGGAGCCGGACCGACCGTTTACAGCGATTATCGGTGGATCGAAAGTGAAGGACAAGATCGGCGTCATCGACAATCTATTGGATAAAGTCGACAACCTTTTAATTGGTGGCGGCCTTTCGTATACATTTACGAAAGCGCAAGGCTATGAAATCGGCAATTCACTTGTAGAAGAGGATAAAATTGAATTAGCGAAAAGCTTTATTGAGAAAGCGAAAGAAAAAGGCGTCAACTTATATTTACCGATCGATGCAGTCGTTGCGGATGCATTTTCAGAAGATGCAACTACGCGTACTGTAAAGATCGATGGGATTTCTGAAGGCTGGATGGGACTTGATATCGGTCCTGAAACAGCGGCATTATATGCTGATGTGATCCGCCAATCCAAATTGGTCATTTGGAACGGGCCGATGGGTGTCTTTGAAATGAAGCCGTTCTCGAATGGCACGAAACAAGTGGCAGATGCAGTGGCCGAAACAGCTGGCTATACAGTAATCGGCGGCGGAGATTCAGCAGCGGCAGTCGAAAAGTTCGATTTAGCTGAAAAGATGGATCATATTTCGACAGGCGGCGGCGCTTCTTTAGAATTCATGGAAGGAAAAGAATTGCCGGGCGTAGCTGTCCTACAAGATAAATGATCGGAGGGAATACTTTGCGAAAACGAATTATAGCAGGAAACTGGAAAATGCATAAGACGATGAAAGATGCGGCATCCTTCGTGGAAAGCGTAAAAGGCGAGCTGCCGGGCGACGATCAAGTCGAAGCAGTCGTCTGCCCGCCTTCTCTTTTCGTAGCAGAGCTAGCCAAGCTTGCGGAAGGCACATCATTGCATATTGGAGCGCAGACGATGCACGAAGAGAAAGAAGGAGCCTTTACAGGTGAAGTAAGTCCGATGATGCTCGCGGATTTGAAAGTTTCCCACGTCATCTTAGGGCATTCGGAGCGTCGTCAATATTTTAATGAAACGGATGAAACCGTCAATAAAAAGGTCCATGCGGCGTTCGAGTATGGGCTCACTCCAATCATTTGCGTTGGCGAGTCTCTTGAAGAGAGGGAAAGCGGCAAGACGGTTGAAGTCGTTACAGGCCAAGTGAAAAAAGCTTTTGAAGGAATTGATTCGAAGCTTGCGAGCGAAGCTGTCATTGCGTATGAACCGATTTGGGCGATCGGCACAGGAAAAACTGCAACAGCAGAAGATGCGAATGAAGTATGCAAGGAAATCCGTTCTGCAATCGCAAGCGAGTATGACGATGAAGTAGCCGGGCAAGTAAGAATTCAATATGGCGGAAGCGTGAAACCGGATAATATCGCAGAATTACTGTCAATGGGTCATATTGACGGAGCGTTAGTTGGCGGCGCAAGTTTGGAACCTGAGTCATTTTTAAAACTGTTAGGGGCTGCTGTAAATGCCTAAAGGACCAGTTGCATTAATTATTTTGGACGGATTCGCACTGCGCGATGAGCGTTTTGGAAATGCGGTTGCACAGGCGAACACGCCAAATTTTGATTTGCTGTGGGAAAATTACCCTCACTCTACTTTAACGGCTTGCGGCGAAGCAGTTGGACTGCCGGAAGGCCAAATGGGCAACTCCGAAGTCGGCCATTTGAATATTGGTGCGGGCCGGATTGTTTACCAAAGCTTAACACGCATTAATAAGTCGATTCGGGATGGAGACTTCATGGAAAAACCTGCATTGAAAGATGCAATGGACCATGTAAAACGCAACGGCTCTGCATTGCATCTAATGGGCTTGCTTTCAGATGGCGGCGTACATAGCCATTATGAGCATTTATTTGCATTGCTGCGCTTGGCGAAAATGAACAGCATCGACAAAGTGTATGTACATGCTTTCCTCGACGGAAGGGATGTTGGGCCGCAAACGGCATTGCAATTTGTTGAGCATACTGAAGAAGTAATGAAGAGCCTTGGAGTCGGGAAAATCGCAACGGTTTCCGGACGATACTATGCTATGGACCGGGATAAGCGCTGGGACCGTGTTGAACTGACGTATCGGGCGCTCGTCGACGGAAAAGGCAAGAAAGCTGACTCTGCGATGTTAGGCATTCAAGCTTCGTATAAAGAAGAGATCTACGACGAATTCGTTGTGCCATTCGTTGTCGAAGAAGAAGGACAGCCGGTGGCGACAATACAGGATGGAGATGCGGTCGTATTCTTCAACTTCAGACCGGATCGTGCCATTCAACTATCGAGAGCTTTTACAGACGTAGATTTTGATGGCTTCCATACGGGCCCTGAAAACTTCGAGCAATTGAAATTTGTCACGTTCACACAATACAGTGAAGAAGTGCAAGCGGAAGTTGTGTTCGAAAATGAAAACTTGAATAATACGATAGGCGAGGTGCTTTCCCGTAACGGTTTGCGTCAATTGCGCATCGCAGAAACGGAAAAATACCCGCATGTTACATTTTTCATGAGCGGTGGACGAGAAGAGGAATTTGCAGGGGAAAAGCGAATATTAATCGCATCCCCGAAAGTTGCTACGTATGACTTAAAGCCGGAAATGAGCGCAATCGAAGTGACAGAAGCTTTATTGGAAGAAATCGAAAATGATCGTCAAGATGCGATCATTTTAAACTTCGCCAATCCGGACATGGTCGGGCATAGCGGCATGTTAGAGCCAACGATCAAAGCGATTGAAACGGTCGATGCTTGCCTCGGAAGAATTATCGATGCATTGATGGTAAAAGACGGCATGGCAATCGTCACTGCGGATCACGGCAACTCAGACGAAGTCTTGACGTTGGAAGGCGAGCCAATGACGGCTCATACAACAAACCCCGTTCCTGTCATCATTACGAAACCGGGTATCGACATCCGAGAAGGCGGCATTTTGTCCGACTTGGCTCCGACAATGCTGAAGCTGCTTGAAATCGAACAGCCGGAAGAAATGTCGGGAACACCATTGTTTTAAATTTGTTTTTAATGTAAACCGATTTCGAATGTAATATTGTAAAAAATGAGTACAAATTTAATCTAAGGGAGAGATTGAGATGCCAATCATCAGCCATATTCAAGCGAGAGAAGTACTTGATTCACGAGGCAATCCAACTGTTGAAGTGGAAGTGTTTACGGAAAGCGGTGCGTTCGGGAGAGCGATTGTTCCATCCGGAGCTTCCACTGGAGAATATGAAGCTGTAGAATTGCGTGACGGCGACAAAGACCGTTATTTAGGAAAAGGTGTATTGAAAGCTGTCGATCATGTCAATGAAGTAATTGCGGACGAGCTCATCGACAATTATTCAGTTTTAGATCAAGTCACTGTCGACAAAGCATTGATCGAATTGGACGGCACGAAAAACAAAGGGAAATTAGGTGCCAACGCAATTTTAGGCGTGTCCATTGCAATTGCACATGCAGCTGCAGATTATCTCGACCTTCCTTTATATCAATACTTGGGCGGTGTTAATGCGAAGCAACTGCCAGTTCCAATGATGAACATTTTGAACGGCGGAGAGCATGCTGATAACAACGTTGACATCCAAGAATTCATGGTCATGCCTGTCGGAGCAGAATCCTTCCGCCACGGTTTGCGCATGGGTGCTGAAGTATTCCATAGCTTGAAAAATGTATTGAAAGAAAAAGGCTTGAATACGGCAGTTGGCGACGAAGGCGGCTTCGCACCGAATTTATCTTCCAATGAAGAAGCGTTGTCAACAATTATCGAAGCGATTGAAAAAGCAGGATACAAGCCTGGGGAAGAAATTTTGTTGGCGATGGACGTAGCATCATCCGAGTTTTACGATAAAGAATCCAAACAATACCGTCTTGCTGGTGAAGGAATCGTCAAAACATCTGAAGAGATGGTTGCTTGGTATGAAGAGCTTTGCAGCAAATATCCGATCGTTTCTATCGAAGACGGTTTGGATGAAAACGACTGGGCAGGCCATAAGCTCTTAACAGAGCGCCTTGGCGGTAAAGTGCAGCTTGTCGGCGACGACTTGTTCGTAACGAACACTGAAAAACTGTCCCGCGGCATTGAAGAAGGCGTAGGCAACTCCATCTTAATTAAAGTGAACCAAATCGGTACATTGACGGAAACATTCGATGCAATCGAAATGGCGAAACGCGCTGGCTATACAGCAGTTATCTCTCACCGTTCCGGTGAATCGGAAGATACGACGATCGCTGACATCGCGGTTGCGACAAATGCTGGTCAAATTAAAACAGGTGCACCATCCCGTACTGACCGTGTGGCGAAATACAACCAATTGCTTCGCATTGAAGACCAATTGGATGAAACGGCTCAATACTTAGGTGCGAAAACGTTCTACAACTTGCGTAAATAATAGGATCCAAAGCTGTCAAGCGCTGCTGCAACCCGCGGCGTTTGGCACCCTTGGAATTTGACGAATTGTCAAAACATGTTGTCACAATGGAAGATGTTTGATAGAATATAAACGTTGTGATGGTTTAGCAGGAGGTGGAACAAAGTGCATGCTTTGTTAATGACATTACTTTTAATCGTATCGGTAGCGTTAATCGTTGTAGTTTTATTGCAATCCGGGAAAAGTGCGGGTCTATCAGGAGCCATCTCCGGTGGTGCTGAACAACTTTTCGGAAAACAAAAAGCGCGTGGATTGGATTTAGTACTTCAAAGAGTGACGATCATTCTTTCCATTTTATTTTTCGTTTTAGCGATTGCAATCGTTAAATTTTAACTTAAATCTACAAGAATCCTTCAATTGGACAAGTTCTTCTGTACGGATTCGATGAAATGCATAATGAAAAACGCCCGGCCTCCCGTGTGGTCAGGCGTTTTTTCTTTTGTTATGGGGAAGTATAAGAACAGATGGATTGAGAGAAAGGATGACTGAAATGAGAATTGCACAACCGAAACCGTTCTTCTTTCAACAAGGGAAGCGAGCAGTACTGCTGCTTCACGGTTTCACAGGAAATTCAGCAGATGTGCGTATGTTAGGCAGATTTTTAGAGAAAAAAGGCTATACTTCATTAGCGCCACATTATAAAGGACATGGCGTCCCGCCCGAAGAATTGGTGCGTTCAAAACCAGATGAATGGTGGGAAGATGTCGTTTCAGGATATAATCAGCTTAAAGAAGCTGGATATGAAGAAATCGCTGTTGCCGGATTATCGTTAGGCGGTGTATTTTCATTGAATGTAGGGGTTAAAATGCCTGTGAAGGGTATTGTAACGATGTGTGCACCTATGTCGATGAAGACGACCGATAGTATGTATGAAGGTGTTTTGAAGTATGCAAGGGAATACAAGAGATACGAAGGTAAATCAAAAGAAGAAATCGAAAAAGAGATGGTGCCGTTAAATGAAGGAACGATGCCATCATTAAGCGAGCTTCGTGATTTGGTTTACGATGTTCGAGATCAATTGGATGAAGTATATGCACCAATCATGGTCATCCAGTCAAGGAATGATGAAGTGATCGATCCAGATTCGGCGAATGTCATTTATGAGGAAGTAAGCTCCTATAAAAAAGAGCTGAAATGGTTTGAACAATCAGGACATGTCATTACATTAGGCCCTGAAAAAGAACAGCTTCATGAGGACATTTATCAATTCCTTGAATCACTTGATTGGAATGTGTGAAAAACAGTTGTAACAGATCGATTGAATTTGAAGGAGGTATGCAGTTGGATTACTTCGACGAAGAGTTGAGACAAAGATTATTATCATTTATGAGAGAAGAATCATATAAGCCGCTGACCGTACAGGAAATTCAGGAGTTTCTTGGAATAGAAGGGGCTGCTGAATTTAAGGAACTTGTGAAAATGCTCGTCCATTTGGAGCAGAAAGGCGAGATTGTCCGTTCACGCACGAACCGTTATGGCGTGCCAGAGCGCATGAATTTACTGCGCGGCAAGTTCATTGGACATGCGAAAGGCTTCGGTTTTGTAACGCCTGAAACGGAAGGGATGGACGATGTTTTCATTCCACCGACAGAAGTGAACGGGGCAATGAACGGCGATATCGTGTTAGTGCGCATTTCGAACAGCTCGATGGGAGACCGTCGTGAAGGGACGATTATTCGCATTGCCGAGCGCAAAACGACGAAAGTGGTCGGGACGTATCAAGATAACCGAGGCTTTGGCTTCGTTGTGCCCGATGATAAAAAATTGCCGATGGATATCTTTATTGGCAAAGGGGATTCGTTAAACGCAGTTGACGGCCATAAAGTCGTCGTTGAAATTACAGAATGGCCAAGTGAATTGAAATCCGCGACGGGGATGGTCGTTCAAATTTTAGGGCATAAAAACGATCCGGGCGTCGATATCCTTTCGATCATTTACAAGCATGGCATCGAAATCGAATTTCCAGATGAAGTGATGGAGCAAGCGAACCGTACGCCGGATCATGTTGAAGAAAAGGATTTCTTTAAACGACGTGACTTGCGTGAAGATCTCATCATTACAATTGACGGGGCGGATGCAAAAGACTTGGATGACGCTGTTTCGGTGCAAAAGAACGACGATGGGACGTATACGCTATCTGTCCATATCGCAGACGTCAGCCATTATGTCACGGAGCATTCCCCGTTGGACGAAGAAGCTTATGAGCGCGGGACGAGCGTCTATTTGACGGACCGGGTTATCCCGATGCTGCCGCATAAACTCTCGAACGGCATTTGTTCGTTGAACCCGCACGTCGACCGATTGACGATGTCTTGTGTTATGAAAATCGATGGACATGGTAAAGTGGTTGAGCATGAGATTTTTGAGAGCGTTATCCGTTCGAAAGAGCGCATGACGTATTCGGACGTATATAAAATTATTGATCAGCAAGATGAAGAGCTATCGGCAAAGTATGAGCATATCGTTCCAATGTTGAATGATATGGCGGAGTTAGCAGCCATTCTCCGGAAAAAGAGGATGGATCGCGGCGCAATCGATTTTGATTTCAAAGAATCGAAAGTGCTTGTCGATGAAAATGGCTGGCCGACAGATATTGTGTTGCGTGAGCGGACAGTTGCTGAACGTTTAATCGAGGAATTCATGTTGGCGGCAAACGAAACAGTCGCTGAACATTTCCATTGGCTGCAAGTGCCGTTCCTTTACCGGATTCACGAAGATCCGAAGGCTGAGAAGCTGCAACGATTCTTTGAATTTCTAACGAATTTTGGTATCGTTGTGAAAGGGACAGGCAATAAAGTGCATCCACGTGCATTGCAGGAAATTGTCGAGTCGATTGAAGGGCTGCCTGAAGAAACGGTTATTTCGACGATGCTCCTGCGTTCGATGCAGCAAGCGAAATATTTCGAGGAAAGCTTAGGCCACTTCGGATTATCGGCGGATTTCTATACGCATTTCACATCGCCGATCCGACGGTATCCAGACTTGATCGTCCATCGGCTCATCCGCACGTATTTAATCGAAAAGGATTTATCGGCCGAAACGGTTGCACATTGGAATGCTGAGCTTCCCGAAATTGCCCAGCATACTTCGGACCGTGAGAGACGTGCAGTCGATGCTGAACGCGATACGGATTCATTGAAAAAGGCACAATATATGTTGGATAAAATCGGAGAAGAATTTGACGGTGTCATTTCTTCCGTCACGAACTTCGGCATGTTTGTCGAGTTGGAGAATACAGTTGAAGGGCTTGTCCATGTTAGCTATATGACGGACGACTATTACCGGTTCGACGACCGCCAAATGATTATGATCGGTGAACATACCGGCAAGCAGTTTAGAATCGGCGATGAAGTGACGATCCGCGTCGTTGCGGTGAAACCAGAGGAATCCGCAATCGACTTTGAAATTGCCGGCATGAAGAAATCATTCCACCGTCCACGAAAAGAAGCGCCAAAAGTCATCCATGCAAAACGCAAGGAAGGCGAAGGCAAAGGCAAAAACGGCGGAAAAAAATCCGGCGGCAACAAGTCAGATGAAAAGAAAAAAGGCACATATAATAAAAAGAAGAAATTCTACGAAGACGTGGCAAAGAAATCAAAGAAAAAAAGACCGCCGCGCAAGAGAAAATAAGAACGGCAGGGGCGGCGACATGCCTCCCCTATGACCGGGCAAGGGGTGACTGAGATGGCAAAAGGCCAAGGGAAAGTGATCGCTGTCAATAAAAAAGCGAATCATGACTACGCCATAGAAGAGACGATTGAAGCGGGCATCGTGCTTCATGGAACGGAAATCAAATCTGTCCGTAACGGTAAGGTACAGCTGCGGGACGCGTTCGTATTAATCCGCAATAATGAAGCGTGGATCTCCAATATGCATATTAGCCCATACGACCAAGGAAACCGCTTCAACCACGATCCATTGCGCTCAAGGAAATTGCTACTGCACAAAAAGCAGATTGCGACATTAGTCGGGCAAGTGAAGCAGGACGGCTATTCAATCGTGCCGTTGAAAATGTATTTGAAAGACGGCTTTGCAAAAGTACTGATCGGCGTCGGTAAAGGGAAAAAGCTCTACGACAAGCGCGATGATCTGAAGAAAAAAGAAGCAAAACGCGAGATGGAACGTGCCTTCAAGGCGAAACAGCAGTATTGATTTTTCCGTTAAAATGCGGTATACTACTTGTAGTGAAAACGTTCAGAAGCCTTTCAGTAGGCATTCCGGACATCCCTTTAAAGGTCTAAACGCCTTTACTAACGGGGACGTTACGGATTCGACAGGGGTGGTCTGAGCTTGAGCTGCGCGTCGGAGGGCTCGTCTCCGTCAGAAACGGCAGTTAATAATAACTGGCAAAACAAACAACAACTTAGCATTCG
>NZ_JBHTLT010000130.1:0-62881 GCF_042679045.1 Sporosarcina contaminans
CTGGAACGGAAAGCGACGGTTGTCAGGGGTTCCCCATTTATTCTCCAACCAGAAAGGGACTATCACAGAAAATCAGTTTTCACTGACTTTCTGGACAGCCCCTTCTTAATAAAGTATGCAAGATACCTATCATTAACTTATAGAAGTACGTTAACAGTTTCATTTTTTCCATCACATTTTAAAAGAATTTTTCCTTTCATGTTGGAAAGAGATATACGAGAGTTTAATGATTTCGGTTATCAACGGATTGTTACTATAAATGTTTTAATATGTGAACAATCGTTAGTATATAATAATGCTATCGAATTGAAACAGGAGAGTACATCGATATTGGAAATGCGGAAAGTTTATCATTTCCATTGGTATACCTTTGAATTTAGTAGTAATATGAAAATAAAATTATTAATGAGAGCAGGAGTCACAAAATAGAAAGAAGGGTGAAGTAGATGTTTACATTCGATGAAAAAAGTACGTTGTCTTTATTAAAAAAACTAGTGGAGACACCGAGTCCATCGGGATTCACAGAAAACATTATGGCGTTCATCGCAAATGAATTAAAGGCAATAGGCGTTCCTTTTAAAAAGACAAACAAAGGGGCAGTCATTGCGACGATTGCCGGCAAAGATCAAACGCGCCATCGTTTATTGACAGCTCATACAGATACGTTGGGCGCAATGGTTAAAGAGATTAAAAGTGATGGCCGATTGAAATTGACGATGGTTGGCGGTTTTAATTGGAATGCAGTGGAAGGCGAGTATTGCCAAATACATACTTTTAGCGGCAAATCAATTCGCGGCACAATTTTGATGCATCAGACGACCGTTCACGTTTATAATGATTCAGGCAGTGCAAAACGGAATGCCGATAATATAGAAGTTCGCATAGATGAAAAAGTGAAAACAGCAGCGGAAACGAGAGCTCTTGGTATTGAAGTGGGCGATTTTGTTTCCTTTGATCCTCGATTTGAAGTGACGGGTAGCGGCTTTGTTAAATCTCGCCATTTGGATGATAAAGCGAGCACCGCACTATTGTTGGAATTGGTCCGTTCATTGCATGAAAAAGGAACCGAACTTCCACATACGACGCATTTCTACATTTCAAATAATGAAGAGATTGGTTACGGGGGGAATTCCAATATTCCTGAAGAAACAGTTGAATACATCGCTGTCGATATGGGCGCGATTGGTGATGGACAGGCATCCGATGAATATACGGTATCCATTTGTGCAAAGGATTCTTCAGGGCCTTACCATTATGCATTGACAAGACAGTTAAAAACATTATGCGAGGACGAAAATATTCCGTATAAAATTGATATTTATCCTTATTATGGATCGGATGCTTCTGCAGCGATTCGCGCGGGATATGATGTAAAGCATGCTTTGTTTGGTCCGGGAATTGAATCATCCCATGCATTGGAACGCACTCATGTAGACTCTTTGCGTGCTACTGCCCAACTGCTTTACGCTTACGTTACATCAGAGATGCTCGACTAATTGGAGGTTATTATGGATACAGAAAAGTTATTTTCTATTATTCCTATAAAAAATATTAAAGGCGTCTTGCCAAAATCGGTTACAGATATTGCAGTCGATTCACGAGCTGTCAGTGCGGGGGGAGTGTTTGTCTGTATAGAAGGCTTTACGGTAGATGGACATTCATTTGTGCAAAAAGCGGTCGACCAAGGTGCGCGTGTCATTGTCGCATCGAAACCCGTTGCCGTTGACTTGGAAAAGGTTGCAGTCGTTTACGTGAAAAATACAGACAGGGCGATTGCGCTTTTGGCTCCTCATTTCTATCAATATCCTTCCAAAAGGATGACGATGATTGGAGTGACAGGAACGAATGGCAAAACGAGTGTCAGCAATATGATCCATACAATTTTGCAGCATACGGGCGAACGCTCTGCAGTTACAGGGACAATCGGCTTTAATTTGGATGGGACACTGATGGAAACAGAAAATACGACGACAGATGTGTTGACGACCCAAAAAATGATCCATCAGGCAGCCGAGGCGGATTGTTCTACGATGACGATGGAAGTTTCCTCTCACGGCTTAGTGGAAGGTCGTCTTGCAGGCACGGAGTTTGACATTGCGGTCTTTACAAACTTAACGCATGATCATTTGGATTTCCACGGAACGATGGATAATTACGGACATGCGAAGGGGTTATTGTTTGCACAGCTTGGCCAAGACTTGTCGCAACGTAAATTTGTTGTTTTAAATGCGGACGAGCCATGGAGCGAGCGCATGGAGAAAATGACGTCTTATCCTGTTTTATCCTATGGGATAAGACGGGAAGCCGATTTCCGTGCACGGGATATCGTGTTATCTCCAGATGGTACCTCATTCAAAATGGAAACGCCTGTTGGGGACTTTACTGTTCGAATGAATGTAATAGGCGAGTTTAATGTATACAATGCGTTAGCTGCAACAGCTGCACTTTTTGCGAAGGGGATGGAGATGGAAGACATTATAAATGGTTTGTCCGTTATCCCTGCTGCGAAAGGGCGGATGGAAAAGGTCGAGACGGATCTACCTCTCACGATCTATGTTGACTATGCGCATTCGCCGGATGCGATCGAAAAAGCGATCAATGCTGTATTGCCTTATAAGAAAGCGGAGCAAAAGCTCATATTTGTCATCGGAACGGGCGGTAACCGAGACCGCAAAAAACGACCAATCATGGCGGAGAAAGCGTCAATTGCCGACTATGTTATATTGACGACAGATGATCCGAGGGACGAGCCTTATGAGTCGATCCTTTCCGAGTTGGAAGCGGGCATGGCGCATAAACGTTATGCAGCTATCGGAGACCGTGCCGAAGCGGTGAAGCATGCAGTATCAGTGGCGGATGCAGGTGATATTATTATTTTTGCAGGCAAAGGTCATGAGGATTTTCAAATTGTCGGTCATGAAAAGCTGCCGCACTCAGACGCTGCAATTGCTCTGGAAGAGGCTGAAAGAAAGTTTCGGAAAGGCTTTATTGAAACTGAATGAAGAATGAGGGGCCATTATTTTGTAAATGGCCTCTTTTTTCTTTGAAAAAATGTTGAAATCATCTTTCATTCTGTCTATGCTTAAAAAAGCTGAATAGAAGGAGTTAATGATATGCAAAAACCGATAAATGAAGAAATTGCTTCGCGGCGTACGTTCGCGATCATTTCACACCCGGATGCTGGTAAGACGACGATGACGGAAAAGTTATTGTACTTTGGCGGTGCCATACGCGATGCCGGAACGGTAAAAGGAAAGAAAACAGGCAAGTATGCAACATCTGACTGGATGGAAATTGAGAAACAGCGTGGTATTTCTGTTACGTCTTCCGTATTGCAGTTCGATTATGACGGCAAGCGGGTCAATATTTTAGATACACCTGGGCATGAGGATTTCAGTGAAGATACGTATCGGACGCTCATGGCCGTTGATGCGGCTGTCATGATGGTAGACTCAGCTAAAGGAATTGAGCCGCAAACGATAAAATTGTTTAAAGTATGTCGTATGCGAGGCATTCCTATTTTTACATTCATGAACAAAATGGACCGGCAAGGGAAAGAGCCGCTTGAATTGATGGAAGAGTTGGAAGAAGTTTTAGGGATTGAATCGTATGCAATGAACTACCCGATCGGGATGGGCAAAGAATTCATCGGCGTTTATGACCGTTATAACAATCGCATCGAGCAGGCAAGAGTGGAAGGGGATAGCCATTTCCTCCCTCTGAATGAAGACGGTGAATTGGCAATAGATCATCCGATGATCGAAACTTCTTATTATCAACAAGCTTTAGAAGATGTAATGCTTTTGAATGAAGCTGGCAATGACTTCGACGAAGAACGTGTAGCAAAAGGCGAGTTGACACCCGTATTTTTTGGCAGTGCGTTAACGAATTTTGGCGTGCAAACGTTTTTAGAGACATTCCTTCAATTTGCTCCTCCACCACAGCCGAGAATAACGAAGGACGAAACGTTAATTGATCCGCAGTCGAAAGATTTTTCTGGGTTTATTTTTAAAATCCAAGCGAACATGAATCCTGCACATCGCGACCGAATCGCCTTCGTGCGAATCGTCTCAGGCGCTTTTGAACGCGGCATGTCCGTTACAGTCCCTCGTATTTCAAAATCGTTTAAGCTGACGCAAACGACTCAGTTTTTAGCAGATGATCGAGAAACAGTAAATGAAGCGGTTGCTGGGGACATTATCGGTTTGTATGATACGGGCAACTACCAAATAGGCGATACTGTTGTCGGAGGAAAGTCGAATTTCCAATTTGAAGCGTTGCCGCAGTTCACACCGGAACTGTTTGTCAGAGTAACAGCTAAAAACGTTATGAAATCGAAGCATTTTCATAAAGGGATATTACAGTTAGTCCAAGAGGGCGCCATCCAATATTATAAAACTTTGCATACAGAAGAAGTGTTATTGGGGGCGGTCGGACAGCTTCAATTCGAAGTATTTGAACACCGTATGAAAAATGAATATAACGTTGAAGTGCATATGGAACATATTGGCTCTAAAGTGGCGAGATGGATTGAAAATGAAAGCGACGTGAAAGAGTCGATGTCGGGACAACGTTCAATGTTAGTGAAAGATCGACATGAGAATTTAGTGTTTTTATTCGAAAATGACTTTGCTCTGCGTTGGTTCGGCGACAAATATCCAGATATTAAATTATATAGCCTTTTATAATGTAATGATTATGGCCCAGCAGACGGTTTAGTCGTCTATGCTGGGCTTTTTCATACGTATGCGAGTGCGCTCATGTTCGATTTGGCGAATTTCCGTATGCTTTACAGGCATTAACGCACTGGACGTCTTGAGCACACAATGCCTTCTTTTAGAGTTCAGACGAAATTGAAGACACTCTAATCTCATTATTATGTGGGACGCTTCATTTTTGAGCTTGCTGATTAATGTTATGTGAATTTAATCTATATATTGGTGTTTAGAGGCTGTAATGCGCTTCTGATGCGTTTTTGAAGGATTGGCGTTGGATGTTTTTCAGTGATTTCTATGCTCATAATTGATGTTAGGTGAAACATTCAATATGATGTAAGTAGTGCTTTTTCCGATACGAAAGGGATGTCCAGATGAGAATCAGTAACTTTTCAATTAAACGGCCTGTGTTTACAATTGTCACAATGTTTCTTGTCATCATTTTAGGTGCAGTATCTTTTTTCAAGATACCAGTAACATTAATTCCAGAGTTGAATCCACCGGTCGCTGTCGTTGTAACAAGCTATCCGGGGGCATCATCGACCGAGGTAGATGAAAAGCTGACGAAACCATTAGAGACGAGTTTATCCACTGCACCCGGACTGAAATCAATGCAGTCCTCTTCACAGGAAGGGGCTAACTTCATATTGCTGATGTTTGATTGGTCGACAAATATTGATGATGTTCAATTGGATATTATGCAAAGGATCGACCAAGTGGCTGTTCCAGATGGAGCGAACTCTCCAAGGTTCATGAAGTTTGATCCTGCACAATTTCCGGTTATCCAGCTTTCTTTAAGCAGTAAAGCAGAAGATGCTGATATTCGTAATTTAGCAGAACAGCTCGAAACGGAATTGCGCAGAGCTAAAGGGGTTGCGAGCGTTACAGTTTCAGGTAAGCTTCTGGAAGAAGTTCAAATTATCCTAAGTCAGGAAAAGCTTGAGGAATTTGGTTTAACCCAAACGGATATCGTTCAGATGGTACAAGCAAATAATGTAGCCTTGCCAGGAGAGCCGATTGACACGGAAGATGGCAAACGATTGACAACTCGGATTGTAAGTACATTTACTACGATTACAGATATCCGCAATGTCGTCGTCGGCATGAATCCGCTCACCGGAGAGAAAGTGACCGTTGGGGATGTCGGAGATGTGGCGATGCTTGAAACGGAAAGTAATTCTGAAACGCGGGCAAATGATCACCCGGCGGTTCTCATGTCCGTTCTACAAGAGTCAGGGGCAAATACAGCGTCGGTTTCTACAGCATTTAAAGATGCATTGGACGAGTTGTTGGCACAAGATGAATATAAAGATATTGAAGCAAATATTTTATTTGACCAAGGGGATTATGTGAAGTTAGCCATTAATAATATTGGTCAGTCACTGTTGCTGGGTGGGATTTTTGCAATGGTTGTTCTATTCTTCTTTTTGAGGGGCATTAAAAGCCCGATCATTATTGGAGTAGCCATTCCATATTCAGTCATCGTGACGTTTGTGTTAATGTTTTTTGCCGACTTCTCACTTAATATTATGACGCTTGGCGCTTTGGCGTTAGGAATTGGGATGCTCGTCGACAATGCAATCGTTGTCATAGAAAATATAGAACGGCATTTATCGATGGATAAAGGGCCGAAAGAGGCGGCAAGGGATGGTGCTAAAGAGATTAGTGGCGCGATAACTGCTTCTACTTTAACGACATTGGCAGTGTTCGTGCCAGTCATTTTTATTAGCGGATTGATTGGACAAATTTTCACTGAATTTGCTTTGACCATTTCATTTAGTTTGTTTGCTTCTCTCGTTGTCGCTTTGACAGTCGTTCCGATGATGGCGAGCCGAATGCTTAAAAGACCACGGAAAAACATCGAGGCGAGACGGCGTCGTTCCAAGTCGCTTAACAATTTTGAGCGCTCTGTAAAATGGTCGTTAAAGCACCGGACGCTCGTCCTCTTAACGACAGCGATTCTTCTCGTCGGAAGTGGTTTCGGTTTATACAAAGTTGGCACCGAATTTTTGCCCGCTACCGATGAAGGTTTTTTTAGCATAAATGTTAAACTGCCAAACGGTTCGTCTTTATCTGCAACGAATGAAATTGTCGAACGAATCGAAACGCGTTTGAAGAAAGAGAAGGATATAGATGTATATGTGAGCCTAATTGGTGGCAATCAGCAAAGCATGGCGGAAGGAAGTTCAAAAACGAATACTGCTGAGTTGTATGTGAAACTGTTGCCGATATCAGAAAGGGAACGCTCTGTTTTTCAATTCGTCGATGATGTGCAGCCTGAAATTGTAAAGATGGTTGGAGATGAGGCGAAGATCAATTTCAATATGCAAACTGCCGCAGGTTCAAATCCAAACACGTTAACTTTCATGGTGCAAGATACGGATGAACAAAGGCTGAATCAAGTCGTTACGAAGTTGAATAAACAACTGAAAGAAATGGATGCTGTCTTGGAAGTGTCAAATAATCTCCAAGATACGATTGAAGAAATACATGTAGATGTCAATCGAGAAAAAGCTGCTGAGTTAGGATTATCTCCTTATCAAATCGCTCAAACAGTCAATTCGATCACCCGTGGATCGACTGCTTCCCAATTTATAGATAAGCATGGAGAAGTCGTATCAATTGTTGTGAAGTATGATGAAAGATATCGGGATAGTATTAGCAACTTGAAAAAAATCAAATTAAAGACACCTTCAGGTATATTTATCACTTTAGACGAGATAGCGAATCTATCCATTAAGGAAGGTCCTGTATCCATTCAACGAGTCGATCAATCGCATTCTGTCACTTTTGATGTTAAATACGAGTCTGTTTTCACTTTAGGTGAAATGACAGAAAAGGTGAACGAGCTTTTTGATCATATTGGAGTCCCGAAAGAGACAGACATAAGTTATGGAGGAGACAGGGAGCTGTTTGAAAGTGCCATTGACGATATGCTATTAGCAATTGTGTTGGCAGTTGTATTAGTGTATATCGTGATGGCTGCACAATTTGAATCCTTCAAGTATCCGTTTGTCATTATGTTTTCGGTGCCTTTAATGATAATAGGGGTAGCAATCGGCCTATACGTTACGAATACGCCGATTAGTGTCACGGCCATTATCGGGATTTTAGTTTTGGTCGGTATTGTTGTCAATAACGGTATCGTGCTAGTCGATTATATTAATCAAAGAAAAGATAGCGGGCTTGACTCTTACGATGCGATTATCGCGTCTGTCAGAGACAGGGTTCGACCGATCTTAATGACTGCTTTGACGACGATTTTAGGTTTAATTCCGCTTGCATTAGGAATTGGGGAAGGAACAGAAATGAATCAGCCGATGGGTATTGCTGTAATAGGCGGCTTGATCAGTTCTACGTTTCTGACATTATATGTAGTGCCGATTATGTACAGTTTATTCGATCGAAAAACCAGAAGAAGAGCCGTAGCAAATACGAAATAAGTGAAATAATTGCCTTGGAAGACCGACATTGTGTTTTCCAAGGTTTTAAATTCGCTTTTTATGCATAGTATAAGTGTGAGCATCGTAAAAAATTTGAAGAATAGATTGTACGTCTGGCTATGCGATGTTATAATACATTGAAAGCGCTCAACAACTACATAATACTTTTGACAGTTGTCAAAGGGGAGTAGCTATAGGGAAACCTATTTCATAGTCGTCAATACATGGCATTTGCGCCATCGGTTATGATAGCAGGAACGTACTTAATTTCTGACTTAGCGAGACCTTTGCCTTTTATTAGGTGAGGGTTTTTTTATTGCCAAATAATAAGGAGGAATTAAGGTTGGAAGCAATATTATTGGAATACGCATGGGTACTTGTCGTACTAATTGTTTTAGAAGGATTATTAGCTGCAGATAATGCTGTCGTAATGGCTGTCATGGTTAAGCACTTGCCTAAAGTACAGCAGAAAAAGGCACTTTTTTACGGTCTATTAGGAGCGTTCGTTTTCAGGTTCGGCGCATTGTTCATGATTACATTTTTAGTAAACATTTGGCAAATCCAAGCTTTAGGAGCTGCTTATCTTTTATTCATATCGATAAAAAGCTTGATGGATAAAGGGAAGGATCACTCGGACGAAATTAAAAAGCCACGCAAACAGTCTGGTTTCTGGATGACTGTTTTAAAGGTTGAATTGGCGGATATTGCATTTGCCTTAGATTCAATGCTTGCGGCTGTCGCATTAGCTGTAACATTGCCTGAGTTAGGAGATTTCCATATTGGCGGTATTAACGGTGGACAATTCATCGTCATGCTGTTAGGAGGAATTGTCGGATTAATCTTGATCCGATTTGCAGCGAGACAGTTCGTAGTTTTGTTGGAAAAGTATCCTTCACTTGAAACAGCTGCATTTTTAATCGTTGGATGGGTCGGCATTAAGTTAGTCGTATTAACGCTAGCGCATCAAAAAGTACAGTTGATTGATACGGCATTTCCGCATTCTGCTGTTTGGAAAACGACGTTTTGGGTTGTGCTTGCAGCGATTGCTATTGGTGGATATATTACTGCAATGGCAAAAAGTAGAAAGAAAGCATAATGTTCTTCCCGGCGGCAAAATTTTGTGCCGGTTTTTTAATCTTTTCTATAGATTTTCTTTCTTTTTCATAAGAAGTTATCTAAAATGAAAAGATACTCGTCTGAGGGAAGGAACAGATTGTAATGAAGATCACAAGAGAAAAACTTCATAAATTTACGCCAGCACAAGTAATTGTATTTTATTATTTTTTGGCGATCGGTTTTTCATTTCTTTTATTGAATTTACCAGGGGTCTATAATCCAGGAGTAAAAGTTAGTTTCATCGACAGTCTATTTACTGCAGTAAGTGCAGTGAGTGTTACTGGATTGACGCCGATTAGCATAGGAGACACGTACTCTGTGTTTGGATTGTGCATGCTCATGTTAGTTCTTCAATTAGGCGGAATTGGCATTATGTCCATCGGTACGTTTTTTTGGCTGCTCATTAGAAAGCGGATTGGATTGAGGGAACGCCAATTGATTATGGTCGATCATAACCAGTATTCGTTAGCAGGTGTCGTGCAGCTCATTCAGCAAATTGTGAGGATTATCGTTTTAATTGAAGTAGTCGGCGGTATAATTCTAACAATCTACATTATGAGATTTTACGATTCATTTAGCGAAGCGCTTTTGAACGGCATGTTTTTGTCAGTGTCGGCGACTACGAACGCTGGCTTCGATATTACAGGTGTTTCATTGAAGCCTTATTTCGATGATTATTTTGTCCAAACCGTTATTATGATTTTAATTGTGTTAGGGGCAATCGGTTTTCCGGTGCTTGTCGAGGTAAAAAGCTATTTTTCAAAAAAAGTGCCAAACTTCCGCTTCTCTCTTTTTACGAAAATTACAACTGTAACTTTTGGCTTTTTACTAATATGGGGTGCACTTCTCATCTTCATTCTTGAATCCTTTCATTCGTTTAAAGGAATGGCATGGCATGAAAAAATTTTCGCCTCATTGTTCCATTCTGTTTCAGCGAGGTCAGCTGGTTTAACGACGTACGATATAACAAACTTTAGCGACGCAACGGATATTTTCATATCGTCTTTAATGTTTATAGGGGCTTCTCCAAGTTCAGTAGGAGGAGGCATAAGAACGACGACATTCGCAATTGCGGTGCTATTTTTAATTAACTTTGCCCGAGGAAATAATGTCATCAACATTTTTAAACGTGAAATTAAACTGATCGATGTTTATCGATCCTATGCTGTCATTTTATTGGCGGCTGTCATGGTGATGACAGCATTGCTTATATTATTAATAACAGAACCGACAATCCCGGTCATCCCATTGCTATTTGAAATCACTTCCGCATTCGGTACGTGTGGCATGTCTTTAGACATCACTTCCGAATTGTCATCATTTGGAAAAGTGATCATTATGATATTAATGTTCATCGGCCGCGTCGGACTAATCTCCTTCCTATATACATTAGGCGGAAAAACAAACAAACGCCCATACAGTTATCCAAAAGAAAGAGTCATTATTGGGTAATCTCAAAAGCGGAAGGAGGCGGTTAACTGCGACTGGCGTTGGAGGACTTAAAATAAAGGCGCTTTTTGCCTTTACTTTTAAGTCTGAAACGACCCGAGCAGTTGCCTCCTGTAGCTGGACGAAACAAAAGCGGAGAGGGGCGTTTAGCCCTGACAGGCACTGGAAGAACAGAGCCTAAGGCGCTTTTTGCCTTAGACTCTGTTCTGAAGTGACCCGAAGGGCTGCCCCTCGAAGTCTGGATGTATCAAAAGCGGAAGGAGGCGATTAACTGCGACAGGCGCTGGAGAGCCTGAATATAAGGCGCTTTTTGCCTTATGCTTCAGGATCGAAGCGACCCGAGAGGCTGCTGCCCGGAGTCTGGACGAAACAAAAGCGGAGGGCAGCGTTTAGCCTCGACAGGCGTTGGTCGATTTAGAGCGCCGCGTTCTGCGGCAATTTCCCAATTTGGACAGTAAAAAGGTGGAAGAGATGTACTTCCACCGCTATCGTTAGTCGTTCGCTCTTATCTTTCGCTAACTCATCTTAAATTCTTTTAGATTAAGCAAATCATTTCTTACTTCCTACGTTAATTCTGGTAAAAATATATTTTTTTATTCATTAGAGTAACGCTTTGAGAGTTTCTCTTTATGAGAATTAAACACTTCTTCTAAAGAAATGTTATATTGATTGGCGATTACAATTACGTTGCCTAATACATCTCCCAACTCTTCGATCAAAGCCTTTCGATTATTCATAAAAGAATCTGTTACTTCGTCAGGTCGATCCCTTCCAATCTCAAGAGCTCTGATGGCTCGTGCTACTTCCCCTGTTTCCTCTGCCAAAAATCCAATACGAATGAAAATATCTAAATCAGACCAGCCTCTATTTTCATAATAATCATGTACCCATTTTTGAAATTCAGTTACATCCATTTCTTACCACTCCTTAAATTTCATTTCCATAGAAGTTTAACAAACGATCAAGACTTTTGTATAATATAATTGCTGAATTCGCTAGGGGGACGGTCATAATGAAAAGCATAGCTGTATTTTGTGGTTCCAGTGCTGGAGCATCTAATGTATATATGGAAAATGCCAAAGAGTTTTGCAGGGAACTAGCCAAGCGCAATATTACCCTTGTGTATGGTGGAGCAAGTGTTGGTGTTATGGGAGCAGTTGCGGATACTGTTTTACATGAAGGTGGACAAGTCATTGGAATCATGCCTTCTTTTTTAGAGCAGAGAGAAATATCGCATAAAAGATTATCCAAGCTAATCGTAGTCGATTCCATGCATGAGAGAAAGGCTAAAATGGCAGAGCTGTCAGAAGGTTTTGTTGCTTTACCAGGTGGGCCAGGAACATTAGAAGAATTCTTTGAAATTTTTACATGGGCTCAATTGGGACTTCACCAAAAGCCATGTGGTCTTCTAAATAGTAATCATTATTTTGATCCACTCATTGAACTGTTTAACCATATGACAAAGGAGCAATTTTTACACGAAAAGTATCGCTCTATGGCGATTGTAGATGTTGAGCCGAGCCGATTACTTGATAGGTTTGATTCTTATGAACCGCCTACAATTAAAACCTACATTAAAGAAAAACAGATTTAAAAGCTAACAACAGACCGAGATAGAACCATTTGGAACTAAACTTCCTTGCCTTTAATACTTCTTGCCTTCATTTGAAATGCCTTCTTTTTCACAAAAATAAACCAATACTCAATATAGAAGGCTGCTGGATAGTCGTGAAGTGACCTTTCCAACAGCCTTTTTTGAGTGCATTAAGAGATTGCCAATGCTTCTTGGATAAAGTGGAACTGCGGTTTCTCGCCACGGCAGAAAAATGTGACGAGATAGCCCTGTTTCTCTTCAATCAATCCACTTTTCGCTTTGATTGGATCAATCGCTATAGGAGTAATAAAAGTATGCTTCCGAATATTTCGCTCATTCAAGCGGGTAGGCGTTTTTACTTTGGACAATAAATGATCGTTCGATAGGATCATCCGTTCCACGGAAGAAAGCGTTTCAGGAGAAATATCATTTTCCCACCAAATATGCCGAGGCTGGAATGAGTGGTGAGACAAATAATCGATCTTCATTAAACTCAACACAATTTCCATATTCGCTTTCGCATATGTCGTTAAAAACGCATGAAGCCGAGTATATAAATCTTGCAGTTGGTGGCCGATTCTTGCCCACCCTTTCGACTCCCAAAAGGCACCGAAATCTTGGAAGAAGTCGAAAGGTGTTTCGAAAACTTTTGAAACGAGATACTCGATTGTATGAGGCATTCGATTGTCATTCCAATATTTTTCTAAAACATCTTCTGTCTGCTTAATGCGCAATACATCATCGAAGGATAGTACATTATTTGAAAGTATTTCATAAGGTGCTTCGTCGATATATGTATAACCATATTGTTCTGCTTGGATGCGCAGTCCTGTCCCTCTAAGAAGCTTCAAGAAGCCAAGTTGCAGCTCTTCAGGACGCATGGCGAAAACATCATTGAATGTTTTTCTGAAGGAATCGTAGTCTTCTTCAGGTAGCCCCGCAATCAAATCAAGATGCTGGGCAATTTTACCGCCTTCTTTAACCATATTAACTGTCCGAGAAAGCTTTTCGAAGTTTTGCCGGCGTTTAACGAGTTCATTTGTTAAGTCATTCGTCGATTGGACGCCAATTTCGAAACGGAATAGTCCAGCTGGAGCGTTCTCATTTAAAAAGTTAATGACTTCTGGCCGCATAATATCACCAGTTATTTCGAACTGGAAAACAGTGCCCGGCTTATGCTCGTCAATAAGGAATTGAAACATCTCCATTGCGTAGCTCCGGCTTATATTAAATGTCCGATCAACGAATTTAATTGTTTTAGCTCCATTCTCCATCAAATAGCGTATGTCCTCTTTAATTGCTTCTCTATTGAAATACCGGACGCCAACTTCAATCGAGGAAAGGCAAAATTGACAAGAAAATGGACAGCCCCTGCTCGTTTCAATATAGGTTACACGATTGGATAAATGAGGAACGTCTTCCTCGAATCTAAAGGGGGAAGGCAATTCACGCAAATCTAATTTTGGTCCCGGTGCAGTCACTTTCAACTGACCATCTTCCATATAAGCAATCCCTTGAACGTCTTTCAATTCACATTTACCGGAATGGTAATCCAATAGTTGCTTAAACGTCCGTTCTCCTTCCCCAATTGCAATAAAATCGATTTCTGGCACTTTCGTTAGCCAAATGTCGTAATCATAAGTAACTTCTGGTCCTCCCGCAATTATAACAATTTCCGGATTCGCCTTTTTTAGTGTACGGATGACTTTTAATGACTCTTCAATATTCCAAATATATAAACTAAAACCTACAATTCTTGGCCTTTTCTGATAAATATCTGATACAATGTTTAATGTCGGGTCTTTTATAGTGTATTCTGAAAGTACTGGATCATAATCTGGTGCAACGAATGATTTAAGATAACGTATGGCTAGATTCGTATGGATATATTTTGCGTTCAAAGTGGCTAATACAATGTTCATGCTAAAACTCCTTTGTATTGTTACTATGCTAATGTTCTTGTTTATGTATCATTTTACACTGAAATTAGGATGAAAATACTATTTTATTACGACTGACAATATGGAATAATCAGAAATAGGGACTCTTTATGAACGAAATTTGTTAGCATGATTTATTGTTTTTTCTCATACTGTCTGTTATAGGGCACAGGAGGTATCAAGTTGGATAATCATGAAAAAGCTTTGAAAAGCATGTCGCTTCTTATGGATGACAGCAAACGGCCTGGCTTGGTTTTGGATATCGATGGTGCAATCCGTGGAATGAATGATCATTTCAAGATTCATTTTACAGCAGCATCGGGAAATATTAAAGATTTGATAGACCTGACCTCTCAGCGGACTTGGGATCAGTTTGTAGAGCGCGCTTTGCATGCTCAAGAAATGATTATGGAATTGCTGCCAATGACTTTTAAAGACGAGCAGCGTAATGAATATCACGTTCACCTTATTTACATGCCTGATCTAAAACAGGTAATTGCCTTATTTGACGCCCCTACGCTCAATGATAGGCTTTCAAATGTCTACGTAAACGCCTTTAGAAAATCTAATAATTTCATGCTCCTTGTAGACTTGAAAGGTGAGATTTACGATGTCAATGAAATGCATAGTAAATTCATCAATAAAAGTCGAGAAGAACTGATTGGAAAAAGCTTATCGGTCATCACGAAGCTTATACATCCTGATAAGACAGCCGAGTATACGAATGCGCATCTTGCTAAAGCGAAAGAAAAAGGTCAAGTCGATGTCATCATTCCTTTTTACAGAGCTCATGACGACACAAGATACTATCATATTACAACGTATCATGATAAAGAAACAAATATGTTCATCATTCAAATGGCGGATTGCACTGAAAAAGAGAATTTAGAAGTCCAATTGGCTCATTCTGGTTCATTATCTGCTGTTGGACAACTTGCTGCAAGTGTGGCGCATGAAATTCGAAATCCGATCACTACTTTAAAAGGATTCACTCAATTGTTACGTGTATCGGCTTCAGAAGACTCCATCCGCTATATTACTGTCATTGAAGATGAAATAGAAAGAATGGAGTCGATTTTAAGTCAAATGCTTGTACTGTCAAAGCCTTCTGTGAAGAAAAAGGCTGCTTTTTCGCTTTCAGAGCTCATAGAAGATATGGCTTCAGTATTATATCCGAAAGCTTTGATGGAAGGAATTGAAATCATTAAAAAAAGTGATTTCAAAAAAGCGCCGATGATTTTCGGAGATGCAGCAAAAATGAAACAGGTCCTATTAAATTTATTTAAAAATAGTTTAGACGCGATGCAAGCAGGGGGAACTTTGACGATCTGCTTGCAAGAATCGGATGATTTACTTGTTTTATCTGTACAAGATACAGGAAAAGGTATGAACCATAATCAAATTAATCAAGTTTTCATGCCGTTTTTCAGCTCGAAGCCTGGAGGAACCGGTTTAGGGCTGCCATTTGTTTTAAAGACGGTAGAAGAGCATGGAGGAACGATTTCTGTGGAGAGCGAAGTGGGAAAGGGCACTCTTTTCACAATTAAAATACCATTTGCTGCGGATAAATATTTGCAGTTAGTGAAAGATAGGGAGAGCATCGTTTCATAATCCTTTTTTGACATAATATTCGTCTAACCGCTATAATGATTGCATGTCAAGAAGGATAATAGAAGGTGGACCAGACTATGGGAAAAGATACAGAACGAGCATTGAAATTATTTATTGTACTTTCAAGAGCAAGCAAGGTTGTTTTAGAAGAAGCCAATAAGTTAACCGACACGTATAATTTGAATCCTACGGAATTCGCCGTATTGGAGCTTTTGTATCACAAAGGCAGACAGCCAATTCAAAAGATCGGACAAAAGATTTTGTTGAGAAGCGGATCTATGACGTATGTTGTGGATAAGCTTGAAAAGAAGGGTCTCCTTGAACGTGTTTTCTGTCAAGAAGATAAAAGGATTACCTATATGTCGATTACCGACGAAGGAAAAAAGAGGATTGAAGAAATTTTTCCGTCGCATGAAGAAAATATCAAATCAATCATGTCCGCGTTAACAGAAGAAGAACAAGAAACAGCAATTGAATTGCTTCGGAAATTGGGGCTATCTGTTAAAAGTTTGTCCTGAGGCAACAAAAGACTGCTCGTATATAAAAGACTGTAGAGAATGTTTCTTTTCATCTATCTACAGTCTTTTTATGATTGATAGATAGGAATTAAGATTTACTCAGTAGGGCTGAAATGTCGGGGATAATTGTTCTGAGAGCGTTAACTACCATTTTCTCTATCATGAAAGCTCTATGCAATAATTTTCATTTGTGATCTTTGGATTTAAAAATCGGCCTTTCTAAAAATGGTGGTTTGGTCTCTAGAATCAACGATATTTTGTATGTTTCCTTCCTGTTGTTGTGGAAAAATAATAATTGCTTGGAGTGGAAGGTGGCGACTTCTCGGAAATGCGCGCACTTCCTTCGAGCGGATGATTCGGTGATGCTGATTTAATGTCCTGCGAAGCGTGTCACTCCAAATGGCTTGCAAATAAAAGCGAGGTGTTAGGAGCACATACTTTCCAGAACATAGAACGAAGAACATACTTTGCGAGTGAAAAAAGTCTTCATTTCCAAAAATAATTGCAGAAATACGGCAAATTGAACTCTTCGTTGTTCGATTGGTTCACACGCAGAAAGCGTCTGCCTAAAACGGAAACCCAACCACAATATGGTCAAAAAAGGAACTGTCGTAGAAAGTCAATTTTCACTGACTTTCTGGACAGCTCCTTTTCATTATTTCTTTTGAATTGTTTCACCCATTTGAATGAAGTCGTTGTAATGCTCTGCTTCAGGTGAATCAAAAATTGTCAATCGAATGAGTAAGTCTCCTTGTTCAAAAACAATTCCAGTTATTGGGCTATCTTCTGACTGTACTGTAAATGCTTTTACTCGTTCAATTCCTTCGGCGGAAGGCAGTTTTTCTTCATCCGTTACTTCTGTCAATTCTTCCGTATCAGCGGATGCTTTCAACGTTTCTTGCATATTTTCAAGTAAATATTCATAGTCGCCGTCAGCAGATAACTGCGTTTCAATTCTCATAAAATATTCGCCATCATCACCGAAATACAGACTGTCACGTCCTGGCTCTTCACTCGTTAAAGTATATTCAGGAAGCACGTATAAGGCATAATCTTGAGCATCGCTATCTTGTAGTGCTGCTTTGTCCATGTCGGACTGCACGTTTTCTTGCTCTTGTCCCTCATCCTCATTTTCATCTTCCAACGATAAATCAGTATCATTTGTTTCGTCTACATTCGTCTCTGTTTCATCCACAACGCCGCTTGAACCGTTCGATTTTTCATTGTCATTGCCTGAATCAGTTCCACAGGCGGTAAGGATCATCGCAGCTGAGAAACCAGTAAGTAGAAGCTTCCAATTGATCTTCATAAAAAATCCCTCCTGTCACTTTATTGGACGTACAATGAAGTGGAATGTTTCAGTTCTCGTCATTTCCATGAATAATCGTATATCGTTTATGGTTGACGACTGTTTTTTCTTCTAATTCCAGCTCATCGAAGTTTTCCATGAAAGTAAGATCAACGATGACGGAGTTTTCGTTGACTTTTTCAACGATTCCTTGCAGTCCATCCTTAAATTCTATAATATTTCCGACTTCCGCAATTTTCATAGCGAAATCAACTCCTTAAGAGATTATCTTTTATAGTTTGCCTTAAAACATAGTAAAGGTAAAGAAATTTACTTGTAAATTACGGAGTAAATCGTTGGTTGCCGAAAAAAACGAATTGTCGAATTAAGTCGAAAAGTAAGTGCCATTCTATTCAGATTTCATAGTATAATAAGACTTTAAGATTGTTGCCCTGGGGGGAATGCGCTTGAATCTAAAAATTATAAAGAAAATCGAAGCAGCGCGCAATGAATTGATTCGATTGGCAAAAAGTGAAGGTCTTTCTTCTGAAGCAACCATCGAGAGCAGCAAAGCGCTTGATCGTTTGTTAAATGAGTATATGAAACTTGAAGGGGAGTTCAAGCGATCACGGAAAGGGCAAAATTGAAAGGGTGATGGAATTGGTGTCGATCAAGGAGTTTAGGGAAGAGCTGAATACGGCAGTCGTTGGCCGCGAACAGGAATTTGATCTCATGTTAATTGCGTTGTTGCAGCAAGGCCATGTGTTATTGGAAAGTGTGCCTGGATCAGGTAAAACAATGATGGCAAAAAGCTTTGCCAATGCTTTTAAAGGTGATTTTAAACGGGTGCAATTCACGCCTGACGTATTGCCATCAGATGTAACGGGCATCCGGTTTTACAATCCACAAACGCAGGAGTTCGTATTGAAAGCAGGCCCTGTTTCAACAAATATTTTATTAGCTGATGAAATTAATAGAGCGACGCCGAGAACACAATCTAGCCTGCTTGAGTCGATGGAAGAAAGGCAAGTGACAGTAGACGGCGAAACGATCAAATTACCGACGCCATTCATGGTCATTGCTACGCAAAACCCAATTGAATCTCAGCAAGGAACCTTTCCTTTGCCGGCGGCGCAGCTAGACCGATTTTTGTTTAAAATAAAAATCGATTACCCTACTTTTGAGGAAGAGCATCTTATTTTGAAACAATATGGAACACGTCCTGGTGCGATCTTAACGAAAACGGTTATTGATGCAGACGTTGTAGGAAGATGGGCAAAAGAAGCAAGTGATGTAGTTGTACATGAAGATATTGAAAGGTATATTTTAAAAATTGTTAGGGCTACGAGGGAGCATCCGCTAGTAGAGTTAGGGCTCAGTTCACGGGCTGCGCTAGCTATATTGCAAGCTACAAAGACAAGAGCTTTCATAGACGGCAGGAGTTTTGCAACACCAGATGATGTGAAGAAGATTTTAGGACCTGCAGCACTTCATCGTATGGAGCTTTCCACAGAAGGTGTTTTGACGAAAGGGATGGAAGAGGTTTTACAGGAAATCGTCCAGTCGATCGCTGCACCGTTAGAGGCGACAGTTTAATGAAATGGACTCGTTATGAAACAGGATTTTCAGCGATCCAGCAAGGCATGGTTATTACGTTCGTTTTTGCTATATTTTCATTCCTCCTGTCACAATTATTACTAACAGCTTGTTTTGCAGCCGTATTTGCGACATTGGCTTATCAAAATCGTTATTTCTCGAAAGTAGGCCAACATTTTACTTTAAAGGTCAAATCAAAACAAAACCGTATTTTGATCGGTGATGAGGAAGAGTTGATTTTGGAAATCGAAAATGGTGTCGTACCGATTTGGAATGCAGTTTTGACGATGTCAATTGAAGATGCAGTTTTGCCGAAAGAGGTACCATTAAAAAACTATAGCGGTATTTATGATTTGACGGTGCCTGTTGCTGTTGGCAGCAATAAAAAAATTGAGATTAAAATACCGCTTGAAGGGAAGAGAAGGGGAGTTTCTCGTATTACGAGGGTTGTCATAGAGATTCCGCATCTTTTTGGGGATGGCTTTGTCATGATGGAATTAGACGAGCCGATATATTATCAAAGTTTAGTGTATCCAAAAATCACGCCGCTTGATGGATCATTGAAATCCTCTCCGTTTAAGCCAGGCGAGGTTGAACAAAGGCAATCGCTTTACCGTGATACTTTCCAGCCTGTTGGAACGCGTGACTATGTTCCGACTGATCGGTTCGATCAAATTCATTGGAAAGCGAGCGCTCGAATGCAAAAGCTTCAGACGAAGGAATTCCTTCCGGTAAGCTCCCAAAATGTTGTACTTATGTTGAATGTTATTGAAAAAGATCGGAAGAGCGAGGACTTTGAACGAAAGGTTGAGAGGCTAACTTCTTATGCACATTTTTGTACGAGCCATCAAATTCCATATTCCGTAGCGATCAATATTCGAACATTTGGAGCGACGCCATATATCTTTATTCCGGCTAACCAAGGGAAGATTCATTTTCTGAAGGTGATGGAAACGCTCGCGCAAATTTCGGATAAACATGCGAAAATGCCTTTTGAAGATGTAATGCAAAGCATGGCTGCAAAAGGCCAACTGTCTCCGACGATTGTGTTAGTTAGCCATGAAACGAATCGTTTGAACAGCCTTTGCTATAAGTGGTCGAAGCAATATAAAGTCATTTTAGATCACGCATATGAAGGGGAGGAGCAGAAATGGGACATGACACAGCCGCAATTGACCAAAATCGATTCATTTTATCCGAGCGCCTAATTGTTGAACTGTTTCTAGTCTCCTATATATTCATCTTCTTCTTGGGGGAAACTGGGTCGTACATGCCATATATATGGATGACAATTGCGATTCTTGGTGGTATTGCAGCTTTTTATGTGTTCAAATCTCGCGATTATTCAATTGGCTATGGAATAGGACTATCTTTCATGATGACAGCACCACTTTATTTCTTTGGCGTACCGTTTGTAAATATCTTGTTTTTCTTTATCTACACTTTATGGAGAATGCAATACAATTTTAATGGATCTCGCATTAAAGGCTGGCCGTTCTTTTTTGTCAATTCAATCGTGTTCATTGTGCTGTATTTATTAACTCGAATCATTTTCGTCCATAATATTCCTGAACCATTGATGCAACAACAAATCATTATTTATTTTGTTTCTTCAATTTTGTTTTATTTTATCCGAATGATAACAATATGGGTGAATGGCAGGCGGTTTGGAACTTTAAAATTCATAGAAACTGGTAAAGTATTTGGTTCTATTTTAGGTGTGGGGACAATTGTATTTATTGCGGTTTTATTTATTTTGCAACCAATCAGGTCAGGGGTCATTAAAGTATTTAGTTACTTATTGAATTTTTTCTTTTCAATGTACGGTAAAATATTGAATCCGATCTATAATTTCATAACAGGTTCGAATAGGAGCATCGAAGAAGAGGAAGGCGAAAGCGAATATATTGATTTCGAAATGCAAGATAAGTATACCGTTTTCGGCAACAGTGATCGAATCCTTTTTGAAGTAGTGTCATCAGTTGTCGTGTTTATCGTTTTGATTGTGGTTATCGTCATCCTGTTTAAAAAGAGTAAAAAGCGTTTACTTGCTGGGGAGCAGATGAAACACACTTTCATTTTTAAGGGTAGACGCAATGAGAAGAAATCTGTAAAGTCATTGCGCTATGATTATTCAGAAGCGAACGATAAAGTTAGAAAAGCGTTTAAATCATTTGAAGAAAATGCCCAATCCGTAAATTCACCTCGTATGGTAGGAGAAACTGTGAGGGAATGGTTTAAACGGATGGGGTGGGGAGAACAAGAAATCGTATTTAATTTATATGACCAAGTAAGATACGGTTCTTATCCTATTTCAAATGAAGAGGCGGAACAATTTTTGAAAGCGCTTGATAAAATAAAAGAAATATTTTTTAAAAAAGATGTTTAAGAAGCATGAAAAGGGGGGATATTAAGATTGAACACAGCAACATTCTCATTTCCCCCTTTTGAGGACAGACCCATTATCGGATCTGTCCTCCTTTTTTATTGTCGAAAGACGGATTGTCAATCGTATGAATCTTTTGATACGATAAATAAAAAAGGTGGGGTTGACATGGACAAGTTATCAATTGGTTTTATAGGAACTGGTGTTATGGGAGGAAGTATTGTTAAGCATTTGCTCGCTGCTGGCCATAAAGTGACGGTATATACTCGTTCGAAGCACAAAGCAATGCCACTAATAGAAGCTGGCGCCAATTGGGCGGACACACCTGCACAAGTGGCTAAATCAGCGGATGTCGTAATGACAATGGTTGGTTATCCATCTGATGTGGAAGAGGTCTATTATGGAGATGAAGGGATTTTTCAAAGTTGCAAAGAAGGCCAAATCGTCATTGATTTGACTACCTCAAGCCCGTCATTAGCGAAAAGGATTGCAAAAGATGCCGCAGAAAAAGGTATGTCATCTTTGGATGCTCCTGTATCTGGTGGAGATATTGGTGCTCAAAATGGCACGCTATCGATAATGTGCGGTGGAGATGAAAAGACTTTTGAGCATATGCTCCCGCTATTACAAGTTTTCGGCAAGCAAATTGTCTACCAGGGTGAAGCCGGGGCTGGCCAACATACGAAAATGAGCAATCAAATCGCCATTGCAACAAATATGATCGGTGTTTGTGAGGCATTGATTTATGCGAAACGAGCGGGTTTGGATGCGAATAAAGTGTTGCAATCCATTTCATCTGGTGCAGCGGGATCATGGTCTTTAAGCAACCTTTCTCCAAGAATGTTAAAAGGAGATTTTGAGCCAGGCTTTTTCGTGAAGCACTTTTTGAAAGATATGAAAATTGCTTTGAAAGAAGCGGAAGAAATGAGTTTGCCTTTACCAGGCCTTCGGTTGGCTAAAGAAATGTACGAAGAACTTGTCAATGACGGCTATGGAGATAAAGGAACGCAAGTGCTGTTTCAAAGCTATGAGAGATAAAGTAAATCTATTTTCGATGTGAAAAATTAGTTAGACGTTCCCTTCCTACATGTTTTATTGTGTGCCTTACGTTATAATCAATGATGAATTTTGTTAAAAAGGGACGATTGCTTTATTGATAGCATCGAATAGAGAGGAATCATTTCAATCATGAAACTACCTGAAACGATTAATAAAGAAGCATTGGATGAATTGCGCATCAAAATAACACGTTTTGGCATGGCGTATAAATTTGCATTGGATGAAATTAGTACGAAGGTAAATATTTTAAAAGAAGAGTTCCGCCTTGTGCATGATTACAATCCAATTGAGCATGTAAACACACGTGTAAAATCTGCGGAAAGTCTAATGAATAAAGTTCAAAGAAAAAACTTGCCGTTATCGTTAGAAGTAATTCAAGAAAGCATTAAAGATATTGCAGGGATTCGAATTATCTGTTCTTTTGCATCAGATATTTATCGAATTAGCGAAATGATCCAAGCGCAATCTGATATTGAAGTAATTGAAGTGAAGGACTATATCCAAAACCCAAAACCTAATGGCTATCAAAGTCTACATATTGTTATGAAGATTCCTGTTTTCATGTCAGACCGCACGGTAAAAGTTTATGTAGAAATGCAAATTCGAACGATTGCAATGGACTTTTGGGCGAGCTTAGAGCATAAAATTTATTATAAGTACGATAAACAAGTTCCTGAACATTTAACAAGCCAATTAAAAGAAGCTGCAAATACTGTAGCTGACCTTGATCGGAAAATGGAGTATTTGAATAATGAGATTAATATTTTGAAGGAAAACGAACAAACAGATCGTATTGAAGATCTGATGTTTAATCCAAGAGAAATGCTGCTACAGATGTTGAAGGGCGTAGAAAAAATTAATAATTAAGTCGGTCAGAAGATTGATGATCAGAATCCATTTTGAATATTTTTCAAAATGGATTCTTTTTGTCAAAAAAATAGTGAGGCGATGTTTTTCCTTAGGCACTTAGGAGAGGAAGCTTTTGAGAAGGAGACGAAATTCGTATTGTTTATACACCTTATCGATCATCTAAATAGGACGAACGGAAAGATTGTGGTTGTTTTTGCTGTTTCCGTTTCACTGTAGCGGTTTTAATAGATTTTTTGATAGGTGGGTGGATGCCTAAGAAATTTTCGACTATTGTTTTAGCGGCTTGCAACCCCATCCGTTCTTGGGGGTTTCTGTATGACTGATTTTGATCACCTAAATGGGGGAGAGATGTAAAATCTTCTTTTTCAGGTAATGTGTGAAATAGAAAGTCACTGCATTGCACTAAAACGGTTGAGCTTTGCCGACTGAATTTTGGCTGTTCAATATAATGCAATCCAATTTTGGTGGCATTGCCTGTCTTAATTAATTTTTGGATCGCCATATTTTTTAACATGTAAAGATGTTTATTGTCAGGGGCGGTTTTTGCATGTCGGTTGATTGTGTAAATGGCAATAGCAATTTTTCGAACTTCTTCCTCTTTCATACGGCAACCTCCTTTATTATATAATCAAAAAGGCCATTCACTCGGGAACTAATTCCATTATAAGTTAATCATAAACATAAATTGCATTTTTGCAATGTGGACGGATAGATATACGGATAAATATTGGTGAAACTACTATATTTTTGTCGAAAATACAGGTATACTGAAAAATAATAGCGATGGCAAAATCATTACCTTTCTGAAAATTTAAATAATCTGTTTTGCATAAATAGTGGAGTACGTAAAATACGTGGAGGCATTCATGAAAAACATACAATCGAACACGGAAATGATAATGGCCGAGCGGGCAAAAAGAATTGAAATCGAACAAAAATATATGTCAGTCATCGAACATAATTTAGATCCAATCTTTACAATTCAAAAGGATTTTAAAATTATATATGCAAATAATGCCGTTCATACGACATTTGGATATCGTCAGAAAGAATTGACTGGCAGATCAATCTTTAACTTTATTGAAGATGATAAGAATAAAGATTTCGAGATGTACTTGCGCATGGCGTTTTTAGGTGAGGCAATTGAGCTGGAAGGCATTTCTTTTTTTCATAAAAAAGGTCAATACTTACCTTCCTATATGAAAACAATTCCGGTGGCAATTATGGGAGAAGTGCAAGAAGTCCATTTGATTTTACGTGATACATCCGTCCAATCAAAAAACAACGAGCGGTTGCTGTTTTTGTCCTTTCATGATCAATTGACAGGCCTATGGAATAGGCGTGCTTTGAAAGAACATTTTGACGGTGACACGAAGTATCCACTTTGCAAAGATGAAAACATTTCTTTCGTCCATTTGGATTTGGATCGGTTTAAGACGATTAATGATTCTTTAGGCCGGAATGGTGCGGATGAAATTTTAAAAAAAGTAGCAGAGCGTATTAAGACGGTTTGTCCTAAGAATGGAAGTATTTATCGAACAGGCGGCGATGAATTTATCGTTTGTCTTCGAAATTATTCCATTGAACAAACGGAGAAATTTGTTCAAAAAATTTTAAGTGATTTTAGTAAACCCTTTTATTTTGAGCATCAAGAGTATTTTATTTCATCCTCTATCGGCATTGCTGTTTTTCCAGATGATGGAACAGGGTTGGAAGAATTACTACAAAAATCGGAGCAAGCAGTTCAATATGTGAAGGAGCGTGGACGCGCCCATTACCGATTTTTTCAGGAGGAAATGAACTCTTCGTTTTCAGATGTAGCACTAATGGAAGCGCATTTGAGAAGGGCTATTGAGTTTGATGAATTTGAAATCCATTATCAGCCACAAGTGAATTTGAAGACAGGGCAAATTGATAGTTTTGAGGCCTTGCTAAGATGGAATAACCGAAAATTCGGTTTTGTTTCCCCGGCTCAATTTATTCCGATGGCGGAGGAGTCAGGTTTTATCCATTCGATGGGAGATTGGGTAATGGACCAAGTATGCAAACAGCTGAAAGAGTGGCAAGGGAAGAATTTTCGTCCAGTCCGAATAGCAGTCAATATTTCTCCGAAGCAATTTCGGGAGGGATCTTTTGCTCAAAAAGTAAATTTTTTAATTGAAAAGTATGGCATTCATCCTTCGTCGTTTGAAGTCGAAATTACGGAAAGTGCTTTGATGCATATGGGAGATACGCTATCGACTTTAGAAAGCTTAAAAGAGACAGGTGTGACAATTTCAGTAGATGATTTTGGGACAGGCTATTCTTCTTTAAGCTACTTAAAACAATATCCGATCGATATAATTAAAATTGATCGATCCTTCATTAAAGATATTGAAATGGACCAAAAGAACGAAGCGATTGCAAAAACAATCATTAATTTAGCTCATAATCTTGGTATGGAAGTTATCGCAGAAGGTGTAGAGAGAGAGCTACAGGTGAAAATTCTATTGGAAGCGAATTGTCATAAGGCACAAGGCTTCTTATTTAGCAAAGCGATCCCTGCAACAGAAGTTGTAAAAAAATATTTAGTATAATCGATAACTGCCCTGTGCTAAATAAAGGGCGGTTTTTTTTACGGTAAATATGAATTGCGTGATGGTGCAGATTGCTAAGACACTGCCCAAATGCTTTGAGCAGTTATGTAGAAAGAAAATTGAATGGATTTACAAGATTGAAAGTTTCGGATATGATTGTGAGTGAGTATTCATTCAGTTTGAAGTGGGGGGATGTATATTGTTTAACGAAAAAGTGATCATCGTTACAGGCGGTTCAAGCGGTATGGGGAAGCATATGGCGAAGAAATTTGCAGATGAAGGTGCGCATGTCATTATAACAGGGCGTGATGAAAAGCGTTTGCACGCCGCTCAGGAAGAAATCGGTGGAAGTTGTTTCACGTATCAGATGGATGTGCGAAATATCGAGCAAGTGCAAGGAATGGTTGAGTTTGCCGATGAAAAGTTCGGTAAGATCGATGGGCTTATCAACAACGCTGCTGGTAATTTCTTAGTGCATGCTGAAGAATTATCTCCGAACGGGTGGAAGGCTGTAATTGATATTGTGTTAAATGGTACTTTTTATTGCTCGAGTGCTGTCGGTAACTACTGGATAAAAAATAATCAACAAGGCTCCATTTTAAATATGCTTGCAACGTATGCGTGGGATGCAGGTCCGGGAGTTGTTCATTCGGCGGCTGCAAAAGCTGGCGTTATGTCGCTTACTCGTACATTGGCAGTTGAATGGGGTCGAAAATACGGCTTTAGGGTGAATGGGATTGCACCTGGACCTATTGAAAGGACAGGCGGCGCTGAACGGCTATTCCAATCCGAAGAGGCTGTGCAAAGGACAATCGATTCCGTGCCGTTAGGACGTGTCGGAAAGCCTGAGGAAATTGCTGAATTATCAGCATTCATCATGTCGGACAAAGCTTCTTATATGAACGGTGAAATTGTAACATTGGATGGTGGGCAATGGCTAAACCAATATCCTTTCTAAAAGAGTAGAATGAGAAAAATTGCATATCCTACCTGTGACAAACAGGAAGGAGGATGCTCGTTATGTTCATGTGGGATATTTGGCCTGTTCCCATTGGAATCGTTATTATAGTCATCGGAGCGGTGTGCTTTTTCTCCGTGCGAAGCTATAATAGGATGAAAGTTGTGCTTAATGAACGGGATCAAAACGTGCCCGACAACGTTGAAGATCATCCATTTACTATGAACCCGATACTTTGGGTGATCGGCATTGCAGCTCTATTCATTTTATTTGTCATCTTTTACTACTGGGCCTCTTCTTTATGAAGAGGTTCTTTTTGTTCTGGTATTCTTTTGACGACTGCCCATTCTCAAAACATTTACAATTTGCGTATTAAGAAGGAATGAAAGCCTATGCTTGCAGTTATAACGCTAAGATTTTTAATTGTATAATTAACATTGAGGTATTCCTTATTGGCGGAGTATTTTTCATTATTATTATTTGTAAAACAGTGCGTTTTATCCTAAAGAATTAGGTGTTAGAAAAAAGTGTGAAATGAAGAATTAGGGGAAATTACAATATATAAAAGAACTATTTTTCCGTTTTCAATTTGTAGCTTTTGAAAACGGTGCACCCATTGCTTTCCATTATGGTATGATGAAGATGTAGATATTTTATGACAGCCTAGTGCACAGAAGGAGCGGATTTTATGATTTCTGTAAATGACAGGGATTTTCTTTACATGCCAATTGCCGACTATATTATACCAGCTGAGAAAGTAGCACATGTGCAAATTGGTAATAATGCGGAACACGCCCTTCTTGTCCTTACCAAAACAGGTTATTCTGCTATACCGGTTTTAGATGCAAAAAATCATTTAAAAGGGTTACTTGGTATAGGCATGATAACGGATTCCATTTTAGGACTTGAACGAATTGAATATGAACGTCTTGAAGATTTAAAAGTTGATCAAATTATGCAGACTGATCTGCCGCAAATCCGGACAACGGACAAATTTCAGAAAGGTTTAGATCTACTAATCAATCATACTTTCTTATGTGTAACAGAAGAAGATGGGACATTTGCGGGTATACTAACGAGAAGAGTTATGCTAAAACAATTTAAAAAATACATTTATACAAGTCGATAATTCCAAAAGGGGATTGTCGGGATTTTTGATGCGACCGAATCGAATTCATTAGGTAGCAATCAATATACCTGAAGGGGCTCCTCGTAAAACAGGATCCCCTTTTATTATTTTTACATAGAAGGGGTTGCGACATATGACGACGAAACGCCCATTGGTTTTAGTATCCGTCATGTTGGCTATGTTTGTAGGGGCTGTGGAAGCAACAATCGTTTCAACGGCCATGCCATCCATAGCAGCGGAGCTTGGGGGATTCTCAAGATATAGTTGGATTTTTTCTGCTTATTTATTGATGAGTACTGTAACTGTACTTATTTATGGAAAATTGGCAGATATTTTCGGGAGAAAACCGATTTTCTTTATTGGGTTAACGATTTTTTTAATTGGTTCATTACTATGTGGATTCGCTACAACGATGGAACAACTTATTATCTATCGGCTAGTGCAAGGATTGGGAGCAGGTGCAGTTATGCCAATTGCGACTACGATTGTTGGAGATATTTATTCCACTGAAGAACGGGCAAAAATACAAGGGTACTTATCGAGCGTATGGGGGATTTCAGCAGTTTCAGGTCCTGTTATCGGGGGATTGATCGTCCAATATATGGATTGGAAATATGTATTTTGGGTAAATATTCCATTGGGTTTACTTGCCATGGCAGGCATCTACTTGTTTTTACAGGAGCCTAAAATGGAAAGGAAAGTATCGATTGATTATGCAGGAGCTATATTGTTGACGCTTGCCCTATCCTCAATCCTATTTTGGTTAGTGGAGGGTGGACAATCTTTCGGAAGGTTGTCGGCAATCAGTTATTTGTTAATCATAGTTAGTGCAATTTTATTTATAGCATTTATATTCGTAGAACGGAAAACTGAAGAACCGATGATGCCTTTTGCAATATGGAAAAATCCTGTTATTCTCTACGCCAATTTAGTGTCATTAACAACTGGGGTCATTTTAATAGGCGTCTCATCTTATTTGCCG
The DNA here is from genome assembly GCF_042679045.1 of Sporosarcina contaminans. Taxonomy (NCBI): domain Bacteria; kingdom Bacillati; phylum Bacillota; class Bacilli; order Caryophanales; family Caryophanaceae; genus Sporosarcina; species Sporosarcina contaminans. The sequence goes on from NZ_JBHTLT010000130.1 coordinate 29,231, forward strand.
ACTTTTGTTACAGGCGTCATGGAAGAGCGGGCGATTATTGCAGGCTTTACTTTGACTGCTATGTCTATCGGTTGGCCGATTGCATCTTCTGTTGCGGGGCATTTGCTTATCCGTTACGGAACATTTAAAGTGTCGTTTGCCGGGGGCATTTCACTCGTCATAGGATCTTTAATGTTCGTATGGATGACAGGTGATTCGGGTCCACTTTGGGCTGCCGTTTCAAGCTTTTTTGTCGGGATCGGAATGGGATTGACGAGCACTTCCTTCATCGTAACGATTCAAGGGGCTGTAGGAAGGGAGCAGCGCGGTGCTGCAACGGCTGCTAATATGTTTATGAGGAATTTTGGAAATACTGTAGGAGCTGCAATTTTCGGTGCAGTGCTCAATGCAACTTTATTAATGTCCTACAGTAAAGAAGGCATTGAGGCACAAGTCGATGACATTAATTTACTTTTGACGGAAGAGTCGAGAAATATGCTCTCCTTGGAAAGAATGCGTTCTTTGCAATATGCGCTTGATCATTCATTGCAATGGGTGTATATAGCGGTTGCCATGTTTGCGGTTATTAGTTTTCTGCTCATTTTAAAAATCCCACGTGGAAAGGTGATTCAGCATGACAACGACTGAGCTTGAAATTATTAAAGCTTTACATGAAGAAGGGAATATGCGCAAAGCGGCAGAAAGGCTATTTTTGTCGCAACCGGCATTGTCTCAGCGGCTCCAGACAATTGAAAAAGAATGGGGTACATTATTGTTCATCCGTTCTCAAAAGGGATTGGAACCGACGCCAGCAGGTGAGTTGGTCATTGCATATGCAAAAGAGACGATTGCTAAGAAAGAAGAAACTGCGGAAATGATTGCTTCGTTGGCAGACAAAGTGCACGGAACATTAAAAATCGCTTGCGCGTCAATTGTCGGACAAACATGGCTTCCGCAAGTATTGAAAGAGTTTGTACAATTGTATCCAGACGCTAAAATATCATTAATGACTGGATGGAGCTCTGAAATTGTAAAAGCGCTGTACGAAGGAGAAGCGCATGTTGGTATCGTCCGGGGACAAGTCGATTGGAAGAGCAGAAAAAGCTATTTGTTTAGGGATCGGCTCTATTTAGTAGACAAGGAAATTACAATGATTGATGAGTTGAAGAATGCGACGCGTCCATTTATACAGTTTAAAAGTGATTCGAATTATTATATGGAAATACAACGGTGGTGGCAACGTCATTTTTCGCAAAACCCGGGAAGACAAATTACCGTAGATCAGATTGAAACATGCAAACAGCTTGCGATTAACGGTATTGGCTACGCAATATTACCATCCATTACATTAGCAGGTGACGAGAAGGTAAATAAAATTCCATTGTTGAACAGTGAGGAAGAATTCGAGCTGACGAGGGATACGTGGCTCATCGGTTATGATTCAACATTTGCTCTTAAACAAGTGAGCGCTTTTACTGAAATTGTGCAAAAACATGCAGAAAAGCTGAGAAATGAAACATTTATTAAGTAATTGGGGGAACCTTCCGTATTATGCAACGTACTAACTATATAAAGGAAATAGAATTTTAGAAATTTAAATAAGCAGAAGCACTCCACTTCTGCTTATTTAAATTCGCCTCCAGCAAAAATGGATGTTCAAAATTTGAACTGAGAAAGCACAATAAAATTTGATCAGATATTTGCTTGAGGCGAGATTGATATTTATTGACGGGGGGATCTGTTACATGCGGAAGAGAAGGTGGGGTATACTCCTGATATTTTTCATCGTTTTCCTTAGTTTTCCGGCAGCTTATGTTAGTGCGGCGCCTGAACTAAAGGTAACGGTTAGTGCAGGAATTGACGGCAAGGTGAAATACGGTAGAGGTGCGCCTGTTTCGATTGTTATTGAAAATAATGGCAGTGCGTTTTCAGGAGACTTGATTGTTGATGTCCAACATTCTTATGAAAATGGAGTGGGTGAAGTTTTTCCGATTGATATTGGAGAAGGGGAATCGAAGACGATTTCTTTCGTAATACCGAAAATGTATGACTTCAATATGTACAATCCAAATAATAAATCCATTTATTTGTACGAAGGTGGATGGAAAAATGGTAAGGAAATTGCCCATAAAGGGGCCCAGCAAATTAATGCAGCAATGTATCATGACGATACGAAGTTAATGGTTGCATTTACGGATAACATGGACCGCCTTACATCGTTCAAAGGCATACGTACGTCCACTACAAATAGCACCCAATTGATAAATGCTACTAAGATTTCAAAGTTTCCAGATGAATCGGTAGGATGGGAGACTAGTGATATTATTATTGTAGACGAATATCCGATTGCCGATTTAACGAAAGATGAGCAAGAAGCGATGTTGCAATACGTCCAGTCGGGCGGCATGATCCTATTTGGAGGCTCTGATCATATTGCAGCTGAAGCGGGCGTCTTTGCTGAATTTTTGCCGATAGAATTCAATGGCAAAACGAGTATTGAACCACAAGTATTTAACGAGTTTACTTCAACAGAAGGATTCGACCAGCAAATTACCATGAATGCAGGTACTTTGCGGCCTAATGCCAAGGCAATTTTCACTTCTGATGGGAATGTATTAGTTGCTTCTAAAGAGGTCGGAAGGGGATTGGTCATTCAAACGGCATTTTCTATTGGAGACGAACCATTATCAAAAGCAACAGGTGGCTCCGCTTTATGGATGAAACTTCTCGATGCAGCCAAACCATCTAATTCCCAAATGGGCGGCATGAATTATTATGACAATCCATTGGAGTCTTTGCGTTGGACGATGGGTAATTCAAATGAATTATTTCCAAGTTTCAAAGTGTCTGCGCCAGTAATCATTGGCATTATAATTGCTTATATTGTTCTCATTATTCCTGTACTTTATTTTATTCTGAAACGTAAGGATAAACGGGAGCATGCATGGTGGATCATACCTGCTATTGCGGTGTCGCTCTCCATCTTCATATTTGCATACGGCGCTCGGGAGCGTATCGGCAAAGCGCAAATTCAACAAACGGCTGTCATGGAAGCAGACCAATCTGGAAAGCTATCAGGCTATTTCGTTGAGTCAATTTTGACGAATAAGGCGGGAGATTTCGTGTTTGAAGCACCAAAGGAGACTGTATTGTCGATATCATCGCCAGTTTATTACAGTAGCTTTTTCGGCGTCAGCGCTATGGGCGGTACGCCGCATAAGCAAGCAATTTTAGAGAGAGATGCTACCGGGCAGAAAATGCATGTTCGTGATATTGGTTATTGGAATGTTTCCACTTTATATGGTCAATCTTCGGCTGAGGTTGATGGCAATTATAGTATTGATTTGACCGTTGCAAATAAGCAGCTAACTGGTACAATAACGAATAATTTCCCATTCTCCTTGAAAGATGTTGCAATTTGGTCGGGCAACAAACTTATTGCAGTGGGTGATTTAGGACCAGGGGAATCAAAAAATATTAATGAAACGTTAAAAACGTCCACATTGCTGCCGAAAAGGTCGATTTATTCAATGTACATGGGCCAACAGCCGGCAAACACGGACGATTTAAAAAAGATGAGAAAAGATAGCATCATTAGCTATACAGGTGAATTTATTAACAACCAAGGCTCATTGCCGGCCATAATCGGTTACACGGATACACAGTTAGTGCCCGTTAATTTGAGCAATGCAAAAGCTTCTATGGATGCAATGACGATGGTCATTCAGTCATTCAAGCCAACCGTCGAATTTTCTGGTGAATTTTCAGTTGATCCAGAGATGATGGAAATGACGATGATTTCAGATGTAAATAAACACGAAGCTTATTATTCGGGATACCAAAACAATATGTATTATTTTGATGAGCAAGTGTATGTCCAAACGTGGAAGCTTCCTGAAGAAATGAGGGCAAAGAAATTCAAGTGGAAGTCATTGGAAATAAGCGGCATACAAAATAGTATGTATTCTGTAAGTGTATGGAACGAACAAACAGAAGAGTTTGAAAAACTTGAAGAGGGAAAAAGAGTCACTTTGGATTCTGTAGGTCAGTACTTATCTAAAGAAGGAGAAGTTAAGTTGCGACTTGATTTTGTAAACCAAAATGGCACTGAAGCATTAGCGCCACAAGTAAGGTTGAATGGCGAGGTGACACCATGATTGAGATTAAAGGGCTTACAAAAAAGTATGGTAGCTTTACTGCATTGGATCATTTAGATTTAACATTGAATGAAGGCACTGTGTTTGGTTTCGTTGGTGCCAACGGAGCTGGGAAGTCTACAACTTTCCTTATTCTTTCGACGTTGTTACAAGCAACTTCAGGAGAAGTGCTAATTGATGGAATAAACGTTCGAGAACAGCCATCGGAAATTCGAAAGTTAATTGGATATATGCCAGACTTCTTTGGTGTGTACGATCAATTGAAAACGGATGAGTACCTTGATTTTTATGGGGCAAGTTACGGGATTCCTTTAGAAGAACGGAAAAAGCTTATTCCACAATTATTGGAATTAGTGAACTTATCCCATAAACGTTATGATTATGTTGACTTATTATCACGTGGAATGAAGCAGCGGCTATGTCTTGCAAGATGCTTAATCCATGATCCGAAAGTGCTCATATTGGACGAACCGGCTTCAGGACTTGATCCGAGAGCACGGATTGAAATGAGAGATATATTGCGTACATTAAAAGGAATGGGCAAGACAATATTAATTTCCTCGCATATTTTACCTGAATTGGCGGAGATGTGTGATGAAATTGGTGTCATTGATAATGGAAAATTAATCGCCCATGGATCTGTTTCAGAAATACAGAAAAAGCTTCAAGGAGAAAAAGTAATTACAGTTCGTATAGCAAGTCATTTAGATGAAGCTGTAGCGTTTTTTGAGGAACAGCCATTTGTATCTTCTATTGAGGAGCTTGAAGACGGAAACGGTCTAACATTCCAGTATAAAGGGACCGAAGAAGAGCAAATTGAGCTATTAAAGAGAGCGATTACGAAAGGTGTTCCGATACTTACTTTTATGGAGCATGTCACAAATTTAGAAGATGTATTCATGGAAATTACGAAAGGGGCCGACTGAATATGAATTTTAATAATCCAGTTCTATTTAAGGAATTGAAGCTAAGGTTCCGATCATTTAAAGCATTTAATGGGATTTTATTCTTTCTGTTGGCCATGTGCATCTTCGTTTTTGGCTATATTTTTTTAACAGTGAACATAAGAGGAACTTCGTATTTTAGGCCAAGTGAAAGTTTTGTACTGTTTGCATTTTTATCTTTCATCCAATTGGGACTTGTGCTTTTCACGGCTCCTGGATTAACGGCTGGAACGATTAGCTCTGAAAGAGAGAAGCAAACTTTGCCGATATTATTGACGACGTCTCAAACCTCCTTTCAAATTATTGCAGGTAAAATGATGTCTTCCGTTGCTTTTTTGCTATTGCTCATCATCGCGGGAATGCCGATTTATAGTTTAGTCTTTTTATTCGGCGGCATTTCACCGTCCGATTTTGTAAAAGTGTTCGTATTTCTTTTTGTTACACTGTTGGCAGTAGGGAGCATAGGCGTTATGTTCTCGACATTAGTTAGAAAGACAATTGTGTCAATGATTGTTACTTATGGGACGATGTTATTTTTAACTGCTGTAACAGGTTTTCTATTCATTATCGTCATGCAGATGAAGATGATGAACCAAGTGAGCGGTTCGATTATCGAACCTTCTTATATCGGGTATTTCTTAGCATCTATTAACCCTGTTGTACTGTTTGCGTCATTTTTGTCTCCCGGAATATTAGAAGGAGTACAGGAAGCGACGAAAATAACTTTCCCGCTTTGGGGAGGATATTTAATTTTTTATAGTTTCATCACTGTGCTCTCTTTATTTATTGCTGTGAAAAAGTTGAGGGTGAACACAAAGAAATTGAAATAATATGGAGGTTATATAATGGATGCGTTAAAACGATACGTGCGTAAAGCGGTTGCTTCTCTTCGAATTGAAAAAACGATCTATGAATTGCAAACTGGCTTTTTCATTTCATGGCTGCTTTGCGCGCTTATCCTTCTATCCTCCAGGATGTTCGTATTTCCTTATTATGAAAGGATTGCGATACTATCGGCGATCGTTGCATTTATTGCTGCGGTGATCGTTGTCATAATAAGAAGGGCAACAGTACACGAGGCTGTTTGGAGATTGGACAGCTATTTACCAGATAATTTGCTAATCACTGCGTTGGATCAAGATGTACAAGAAACCCGGTTTGCAAAGTTGATCATACAAGAAGCCGCTATGACAATCGATTCTGCATTTGGTCAATTCAAGAAGCGTAAAAAAAAGCTTATCAATTGGCCAATTGCAGGGGGCTCGCTCATTTTGATAGCAGCAGCAAGCATCCTTTTTGCATTTCCTTCAGAAGCCCAACAAGAAGCACAAACGATTGTAGAAGAAAATGCTATTATGGAGAAGTTAAAGAAGGAAATTAAAGAAATAGCCAAAAAGGAACAGCTTCCAGAAGTGAAAAAAGAGTTGGAAGAGCTATCTAGTAAAATTGAAGAAATGGATAGTTCTGAAGAAGCATTAAAAGAAGTCTTGAAAAAGCAGAAAGAAATGAAATTAAAAGAGCAAAGACTAGCGGAAAAGAAAGATGCTGCTGAACAGGGGAATGGGGATGCCGATGAATTGTCCGATGATGAAGCGGAAATGTTGGAGCAGTTGCGTCCAATTGTAGATCAACTTTCACAGCAAGTCGGAACAGCACAAAGTGCCTTAAACAAAATTGGCAAAGCTCCTTCCCTTCCTTCTTTAGCGAATGCGGGTAATGGCTCTTCAAATAAGGCCACACAAAGCGGAAGTCAGCAAAACCAAGGTCAAGGCCAAGGTCAAAACCAAGGTCAAGGCCAAGGTCAAAACCAAGGCCAAGGCCAAGGCCAAAACCAAGGTCAAGGCCAAGGCCAAGGTCAAGGCCAAGGCCAAGGCCAAGGCCAAGGCCAAGGTCAAGGCCAGGGTCAAGGCCAGGGCCAAGGTCAGGGCCAAGGCCAAGGTCAAGGTCAAGGTCAAGGTCAGGGTCAAGGTCAAGGTCAGGGCCAAGGTCAGGGCCAAGGTTCAGGTTCAGGATCGGGATCAGTCGCCGGGAAAGGTACAGGTGGAAGAGACTTGCTGTCCATCCCAGCGGATCGATTTGGTCAAATAAATGATCCTTCAGTAGTCGGGGGAAAAATCGGAGAGGGCGAGTTTGTAGAAGAGAATGAGCGAGAAGGATTAACCGAGAGAGGAACTTTGCGTCCGTATAAAGAAGTAGTAGGGCAGTATAAAGATGCCTATTTAACAGGTGCTGACAAAATGGAACTTTCACCCGACTTGCAACGGATATTGTCTGATTATTTTTCTTCTATTGAATAAATTTGACTTAATTCAGCTTATAGCAGTACGATGACAGGAATAAATAGCGAGTTGTCAACAAAAGACATAGGCTGAATTAAGTTAACGTTTTTTAAACGATTACTGATTTTGCGATGAAGTGTACATATAGGATTAAAAACATAAAGTTGAGATTCTTACAAAGGGGGAATCATATTGGCTTATTCACCGGAACAATTTAAAGAAATTAGCGAACAGCTATCACTTGTAAAAGAAGAAATCGGAAAATTTATTGTAGGGCAACAGGAAGCCATTGAGTTTTCCCTTTATTCCATACTATCAGATGGCCATGCATTGTTGGAAGGATTGCCCGGATTAGGCAAAACGATGTTAATTCGCACGATTTCAGAAGTGCTGGATCTGTCTTTTTCGAGAATTCAATTTACACCAGATTTAATGCCTGCTGATATTACAGGAACAAGTATTTTGGAACGGAATGAAGACGGGCAACAAAAATTTGCCTTTAAGGAAGGCCCGATATTCAGCCAAATGGTTTTAGCGGATGAAATCAACCGCGCGACGCCTAAGACGCAAAGTGCGCTTCTTGAGGCGATGGGTGAAAAGACGGTAACTGTACTTGGAGAGACACGGAAAATGCAAAAGCCATTCTTCGTCCTTGCTACGCAAAACCCAATTGAGATGGAAGGGACATATCCGCTTCCAGAGGCTCAGATGGACCGGTTTTTATGCAAGATTTTATTGCCATATCCTTCAAAAGATGAGTTGAAAGAAATTATGCTTCGTACGACTGGACCGTATACGATACCGATTAAAAAGGTAATGAATACGGAAAAAATCATTATTGCCCAGGAAATGACAAAGGAAGTTGTGATCGCGGATGAGATGGTAGATTATGCTGTAGATCTTGTATCGGCTACACACCATAAATCCGAAGGTGATAATGAATGGAGTCAATATGTGCAGTATGGCAGCGGGCCGCGTGGATTGCAGTCAATCATCCGACTTGCGAAAGCGAGAGCATTAATGGCTGGACGATTCCATGTATCGATCGCTGACATTAAGTCGGTTGCAAAGCCAGCACTGAGACATCGTGTGTTAATGAATTATGAAGGGGAAGCGGAAGGAATTGATGTTGATCAGCTCATCGACAAACTGTTAGATGAAGTGAAGCAAGGGGCAAGCGTATAATGCAAAAGGAGCTTTTTCCAGATCGATTAACGAAAAGGTTAGGTTCATTGTCAATTGTAAGTCGTTCCAAACGGCTCGGTCACCATAAAGGCACCCATCGATCAAGAAAAACTGGAACGTCTTTGGATTTTTCCGACTTTCGAGAGTATCATCCTGGGGATGATTTGCGACATATTGATTGGAATGTGTTTGCGCGAACAGAAAAACCGTTCATTAAACAATATTTAGATGAACAAGAGATGAGAATTCACATTCTTCTCGACCCGACCTTATCTATGGGAGTGGACGGGAAATGGGATTTTGCAAGGCAAATGGCAATTGGTTTAAGTCATATTGCACTGAAAAGTGGAGATACGGTTTCATTTTCCACTTGGACTCATAAGAAACAGCTATTTTTCCGAAAAAAAGGGGCCCTACACAGAGCATCCTTTACGAAATTTATCTCTACGATCGATTCACCAACATCGGGAGAATCGTTTGCTGAACAAGCTTTGCGCCATATACCAAAAGCTGTGACAGTTTTATTTATTATTACAGATGGCTTGGAAGACTTGACTGAATGGGAAAAGCTGTTCCGCAAGTTACCTATGATTTGTAAAGATATTCGAGTGGCGACGATTCATTCACCACAAGAAAATTCACCCATTTATGAGGGGGATATGCGCTTTGTAGATATTGAGACAGGCAAAGAAGTTGAGGTGTCTATGTCCTCTAAAATGGTTGAAGAGTATGTACAAAGGAAAGCAAGACATGAAACTACCTTGATTTCCTTGGCTAATAAATATGGTATTCAACTGCTACGGACAGAAGTCGGTGATGGAATTATGAATACTTTTGTCAAGAAAATGCGGCATGCAGGATGGGTTCGATAGGGGGACGGCCAATTGGGATTTGATCATGTAAGCAATCTATGGACGGCAATCTTTCCGTTAGCCGTCCTTCTTTATTATTTTTTCAGGAAAAAGTACAAAACAGAAATGATTTCTTCCACATTGTTTTGGGAGAAATCAATGAAGGAAACAAAAGTATCCCCATATTTGAAAAATTTACAGCAAAATGCTTTATTTTATTTGCAAATGGCGGCTTTGCTTTTATTGTTATTCATCCTAATGGATCCATTCATACCGAAAGAACAAGGTGATGATGAGCATACGATTTTCATCGTCGACACTTCTGCAACGATGACAGCTGTGGAAGATGATTTGTCTTTATTCGAGGCGAATCGTGCGGTCATGAAAGAAATCGCCGAGGAGAGAGCAGGCGAAAGCTTTTCGTTAATTACTACCGGAAAAGAGCCTTCAATCATCTTGCGTGAGGAAAGGGACGTACGCAAAGTGTTAGAAGCGATTGAACATTTGGATGTTGAGTATGAGAACGAGAAGATCGATCGTTCCATCGACATTGCCAGATCAATTATTGCAGGAAGCAGCGCAGATATTCATATATTTACAGATCAAATGGATCGGTCTGCATTCGTAGATACAGAGGAAGGCATACATTGGACAGTACATGTTAATGAAGCAGAAATAGCAAATATTTCAATCGAAAAATTTGGGGCGATACTCTCTGATGATGGTGTGGAAGCTATTTTAAAAGTAAACAATCAAACAGAGCAGGACATTACAGGCACAGCAATTATTTGGGACGAATTGAGTGGAAAAAAACTGCTTGAGAAACCTTTCGAAATAGAAAAGAAAGATACGACTCTTGTTTCATTTCAACAATTGCCTGAAACAATCGCCCTTCGCGCGGAGATTGACGTGAATGATGATTACTCGGCAGATAATTCTGCATTTGTTTTAATAGGAAATGATGCATCGGAAGCTATAGTCGATAGCAATCTTCATGAGCTAATAAAAAAAGCATTTGATGCGATCGGGTTGGCTGTGACAACTGGATCAGCAGCTGAAATGAAAGCGGCAGTGGATCAGGCTATTATCGTCACAAATGACGTTTCCTTTTTGCAGGAAGGCGTCAGGCCGATATTATTAATTGGCAGAAATGATGAACGAGCAGAGGAAATATCGGGGCAGATTAAAACGGAAGCGGATCCGTTATTTTCACTCGGTTCAATCGATGATGTATATGTACAATCGATTTATCCATCTTTCGAAGAATACGAGACGATTGCATATATCGGTGAACAGCCTTTCATTCAACGATCCAAAAGAGGAGATATTATTATTTTAACCGACATCGGATCGACCGATTGGCCGCTCCATCCATCATTTCCATTATTCTTTTGGAGTGCTGTGGAATCATTGCGTTCGGGGACGGATATAGCCGGCCTTTTCCATCCAAATGAACGGAAGGCGATTTTATCATCAGGCATGTCTGATGATATGGAAGTATTCACTGTAAAGGATGAGTATGTCGAGTCGTTTGCTAATGGCAATCATTTCATTGCACCTATGAAACCGGGCATTTATAAGTTGATCGATGGCGGTAAAGAGAAATATATCGCTGTTCAGCTTGAATCCACTGAGAAATCGATCGGTTCCGGGAGCAGCTTCAAATTTGGAAGTGATCACGCAGACGGTGTAAAAGAAGAAGGAAAAAATAAATTTGGTTGGCTATTCGTTTTGCCGGTGCTTCTTCTTTTGCTAATTGAATGGGAGGTGCAAAGGCGTCGTGGATATCCGAATTGAACAGCCTTTTTGGCTTTTATTGCTCCTTCCAATTGCTGCCTATTTTGTTTTCACATGGCGTTCATCTAATATGAAATGGCGGAGCCGCGGCACTATTTTATATGTTTTGCGTAGCTTGGCAATTATCTTGCTATTAATTTCATTGACGATGCCAACAATGATTTTGCCAGATGATGAAGAGCAAGTATTGTTTTTGGTCGATCGCTCTGTGTCGATTGAAAATGCGGGGGAAATTGCAGATGAATGGATTGCTGAAAGTTTAAAAGCACGCCAAGCGCATCAATCGGTAGGCATTTATTCATTCGCAGGAGATTTTAGAACAGATATTCAGTTAACTGACAGAGACATTGCTCCACCTGTTGTCGAGCCGATGGAAAAACGGGATGCAACCAATATTGCAAACAGTATTGACCTTGCTTTAGCGGTCGCCAAACATAATTTGGCGACTCGAATTGTTTTGCTATCCGATGGGCTTGAAACGGAAGGATCGATTGAAGAACTTTTGCCGAAATACAATTCTGATCGCATTCAAATTGACACAGTTACGTTGGAACGACCAAATAGCAATGATGCTTCGATTTCTTTATTTGAAACACCAAGAACAGCGTATGAAGGTGAAAAGCAAGTATTGAAGGTGGAGGTCGAATCATCGAGCAAGACGACCGGTGAATTGCTCCTCTATCGAAACGATCAGGAAATATTAAGCCGTGCTGTAGAATTGGATGAAGGAGGCAACACTTTTTCTTTCCAAGTTGAAGCGGAAGGCAATGGGCTATTAAAATATGAAGCGAAGTTAATTGTACCAGATGACAGTTTTCTTGAAAATAATAGGATGCTGTCTGTTACGATGGTGAAAGAATCACCAAAGGTCTTAGTCGTTCAAACTGAGCGCAGCCCTTCTGCAATACCGGCGCTATTAGACCGTCAAGCACTTGAAGTTGATGTTGTGAACGCCGATATGCTCCCAGAATCGTTATCGGGTTATTTGCCTTATGGAGCTATTTTGTTCGATAATGTGCCAGGCCATCTCGTCGGTGAACATAAAATGGGTGTTATTGAACAAGCGGTCAAAAATTTTGGTACTGGCTTCATGATGATTGGCGGGGATGAGAGCTTCGGGCTAGGCGGCTATTTTAAGTCGCCAATCGAAAGGCTACTACCTGTTGAAATGGAAGTGAAAGGGAAAGAACAACTGCCTTCATTAGGGCTAGTCATTGCCTTAGACCGATCTGGAAGTATGTCAGGTTCGAAGATTGTTTTAGCGAGAGAAGCTGCAGCGCGGGCGGTTGAATTGCTGCGCGATGATGATACGTTCGGTTTCACAGCATTCGACCATGAAATATGGGAAGTCATTCCTGTAGGCCTGCTACATGATAAAGAGGATGCAATTGAGCAGATTTTATCGGTTCCGGCTGCTGGTGGAACTGACATTTTTCCTTCCGTAGCGAAAGCATATGAAGATCTATCTGATTTGAAACTTCAACGCAAACATATCATTCTATTAACAGATGGCCAGTCGGAAATGCCGCCTGGATATGAGGAAGTAATAGAAGAGGGAAAGAAAAACAACATTACGCTATCTACGGTTGCAATTGGTACCGACGCAGACTGGGGACTGCTTGAAGAGCTATCTGATCAAGGGGGCGGACGTTTCTATGATGTCGTTGATGAATCGACAATTCCGGCGATCTTAACGAGGGAAACATCCATGCTTACAAGAACTTATATTGAAGACGATCCATTTTATGCGGAATTCAGCAATGTTCCTGAATGGACAAACGTTTTCAATAAAGGGGTACCGCAGATGAATGCTTATATCGCAACAACTCCGAAAGCTACTTCTACAATTGTAGCGGAAAGTCCGAAAGAGGACCCGGTTATCGCCGAATGGATGTATGGACTTGGTAGGACAGTTGCGTTCACTTCGGATTCATCTGGTAAATGGTCCGGAGATCTTGCTCGATGGTCAGGGTATCCGGAGTTTTGGAACGCTGCTGTTTCACGGCTTCTACCTTCTTATGAAGAGGTTCCTTTTCTAATTACACATGAACGTGGCGGTGTTTTCACTGTTACCGACAGTTCAAGAAAATCGGCATTCTTGGACATTGCGATTGTAGATGAGAAAGGTAATGAAGTGGATTTCCAATCTGAACCTTTGGCACCCGGAAAAACAAGAGTGACAATTGATGCTGATCCGGGCCTTGTATTTTTCCGCGTATCGGATGAAAAAGGTGGAATGTTCGAAGCGGGTGTTTCGGTTCCTTATAGTGATGAGTATAAACCTTCAAGTCCGAATGCTGCTTTAATGGAAAAAATAGCTGAGCGGACAGGGGGAGCTGTATTGGACGAAAATCCTGCCGATGCATTCAGGCAGCACCCATTCAAAAGTGGGGAAAACTTGCCAATTAATAGATGGTTAATGTTAATGGCGATGATTCTGTTTTTCGTAGATATAACGTTGCGTAGATTTGGTATGCTTTCCGGCTTGTTCGCAAGACCTGTGAAAGAGATTGAGCCGACAGTAGTTCGTCCAAAAGAGGATCATGTATCTGAACTGTTAAAAAACAAAAAGAAGCGATAAAAAGAACTGCCGTACGAATCCATACGATTCTTGCGGCAGTTCTTTTTCATCTATGAATCATGTAGTACGTGTTTGTGCAATCAATTCCTTGTTCTTCCGTGACCAGATGCTTGCGATTAAAGCACAAATTAATAAAATGAAAGTGCCTAATAAATATGGGAATGTTATGTTAATATCAAAAATTGAACCTGCAAGCGCTGGTCCGATCATATTGCCTAAACTCATATAGGCATTCATCATGCCTGCTGCAAACCCTTGCTCTTCCCCGGCTAATTTTGAAATGAGCGTATTTACTGCAGGGCGAAGAAGAGATGTAGCAACCGAGAATATTGTTGCGACCAAAAGAATCGTCCAAAACATATTGACGAATAAAATTGCAAGCATAGAAAAAGCGGCTACTAGTAAGTTGCAAAGAATGACCGGCATCTCCCCAAACCGTTTGAACAACGGATTAATGACGAAGGTTTGTACAATTACACCGACAAAACCGCCAACGGTTATAAGAACTGCGATTTGAGAAGGACTGTATCCATATTTATGGTCGACATATAAAGAGATTGTCGATTGATAATTGGCAAGTCCAAATGAAAAGACAAACATGACAATTAAAATGACGAAATAGGAGGTTTTTGTCGAACGTTTTAATTGCTTAATTAGATTTTCAGGTTTCTTGTCTGCCATCCCTTCAGAAACAGCAGGCGTGGGGTTTGGAAGGATGAAGGTTGATAGAAGTGCTGCGAATAGAGCAGCTCCCCCCGCAAAGTAGAATGGGAAATATAAACTAATATTCGCTAAGAAACCGCCAATTCCCGGTCCAATCATAAAGCCTAATGACATAGAAGCCCCTAATAGCCCCAATCCTTTACCCCGTTCCTCAACGGTCGTTATATCCGCTACAAAGGCCATCATCGGAGGAACGATGAAAGCAGAACCGAATCCTGAAAAGAACCGAGCTACGAATAACATCCACAGCTCAGTAGAAAAACTGAAAGCAAGCTGTGAAAGTCCATTAATAATAAGTCCGATAATAATAATCTTTTTCCTTCCGTGCTTGTCAGACAAATCGCCAGCAAGGGGAGAGAATATAAATTGCGCAAAAGAGAATACTGCAATTAAAAAACCTAAAACAAGACCAGCAGCGCCAAATGTACCTAAAAACTTCGGCATAATCGGAATGATCAAGCCGACGCCGGACATAGCGATGAACATATTAAACATTAAAATGAATAGAACAAACTTTTTCTCCATTGGCAATCCACCTTCTAATTATTTCGTATCACTGAATTTTACCATATCGTAGCAATGAAAACACTTTGGGCGAACGCATATCCAGTAATTCTCTAAAATGGATTGATACGGTTTACTAAATGAATCGCACTTTCTTTACATATCAAAACACGAACTGCAACGTACTATACAAAATTTTAGAAAAACGAAAAGTGAAAATGCTTCAGTATAGCGTATAAATTGTCAAAAACGCATCACAAAACAACGGAAAATATTCTTAATGAAGTTGATCGGACTCCGTTCATTCATTAATGAAACCAAAAGGGCGATTTCCTGTTCAATAGAAAATCGCCCTCTCAAATTTACTTATTTCATATCCATTTTGAACTCTAAAAACAGTTCATTATAAACGCCTAACATTTCCAAGCCTAAGTTTTTATATACTTCTAAATGGCTTCGAGTTTCTTCATCTGGATAAAAACGTTCATCTTCTACTACTTCGGGATCCATCAAATCAAGTGCGGATAGATTCGGTGTTGAATAGCCGACATAATCAGCATTTTGAGCAGCTACTTCAGGATCTAACATGAAATTGATGAAAGCATGGGCACCTTCTATATTTTTCGCGGTTTTAGGAATGACAATATTATCAAACCATAAATTTGAACCTTCTTCAGGAATGATATAATCAATTTCTTCGTTTTCATACATCATATCAGCTGCTTGACCAGACCATGTAAGTGCAACAGCAGCTTCATTATTCACCATTAGCTGTGTCACTTCGTCTCCGATGACCGCTTTTACATTCGGGCTCAACGCTTTTAACTTGTCAGTCGCTTGGCGAAGTTCGCCCATGTCTGTTGAATTCAATGAATATCCAAATGAATTCAGCCCCATGCCGATTGTTTCCCGGGCACTATCGACCAAAATGACCTGTTGTTTTAAAGAGGGATCCCATAACTTATCCCATGATTCGAAAGTTTGGCCTTCTAACAATGTCGGATTGAAGGCGACTCCTACAGTTCCCCAGAAGTAGGGGAGGGAATACTTGTTTCCCGGATCAAAAGGCAAATCTAAGAAGTAAGGATCGATATTTTTGATATTCGGAAGTAGATCATAGTCCAGCGGCAATAGTAAGTCTTTTTCCATCATCATTTCCACCATATACTCGGACGGCATCGTAATATCATAAGAAGTTCCGCCTTGCTCGATTTTGCCCATCATACCTTCATTTGAATCAAATGTTTCGTAAATTACTTTAATGCCGGTTTCTTCCTCAAATTGTTTCAATAGATCGGGGTCAATGTATTCTCCCCAGTTGTAAACAGTGATCGTATCTTTTCCGGATTTGCCACTTTCATTTAATTCGGCATTAATGAATAAAAGGATTCCAGAAACGATGAGAATGAGTATGGCGCCTTGCCAAATCGATTTCATTTCTTCACCCCCGTTAATGGGGATTTCGCTTTTTGGCTAATTGCGTAATAGCCTACTACCAATACGACGGTTATGACGAAAATGATTCCAGAAAGTGCATTAATCGTCAAGCTAATGCCTGTGCGCGCCATTGAATAGATTTCAACGGATAAGGTAGAAAAACCATTGCCTGTCACAAAGAAGGTAACCGCGAAATCATCCAATGAGTAAGTAAGCGCCAAGAAAAAGCCTGCAAAAATCCCAGGTTGGATGAATGGCAAGACGACCCTCGTCATTACGTCTTTTTTGGACGCTCCTAAGTCAAGAGCCGCATCGATCAACGTCGGGTTCATCTCTTGCAATTTCGGCAATACCATTATGACAACGATCGGGATGCTGAAGGCAATATGGGAAATGAGGACTGATGCAAAGCCCAATTTCACTCCTACCATCGTAAATAAAATTAAGAACGACGCACCAATAATGACATCGGGACTAACGATCAAAATGTTATTCAATGAAAGGATCGCATTTCTTGCTCCACGATTTCGCATAAAATAGATCGCCAACGCGCCCAACACGCCGATCGTTGTCGATAGCAGTGCAGAAAGCAAGGCGATGACGACCGTATTAATAACGATGCTTATGAGACGTTTATCTTCAAAAACAGCTGCATAATGCTCCCAAGTAAATGATTCAAAATGTGACATCCCTCCTCCAGAATTGAAGGAGTAAAAAATTAAATAAAAAATAGGTGCGTATAGAATAATGAATACGACAGCCAAATAGAGTTTTGGAAGCTTACCGATTCTTTCCAATGCCAGTCGTCCCCCTTTCTGCGCCGCCCGTTAATAGCATAATAATAAACATGAAAAGGATAAGGAAAACTGCAATCGTTGAACCCATGCCCCAGTTTTGTGTAACGAGGAATTGTTGTTCAATCGCAGTACCTAACGTAATCACTTTATTTCCTGCGATTAGGCGTGTAATCATAAACAAGGATAATGCAGGGATGAAAACAACTTGCACACCAGATTTCACACCATTTAGCGTTAATGGCAAAATCACTCTTCTGAACGTTGTCCAAGCATTCGCCCCTAAGTCACGAGAAGCGTCTATTAAAGCCGGATTCAACTTATCCAATGCGTTAAAGATCGGTAAAATCATAAATGGAATAAAAATGTAAACTGACACGAAAACAAAACTGAAATCAGTGAACAGGATTTGCTGTTTGCCGATGCCTACAGTTTCCAAAAATGCATTTAATGGACCGTACAAGCCCATAAGTCCAATAAAAGCATACGTTTTCAATAATAGGTTGATCCAAGAAGGAATGATGATCAACAAAAGCCAAAGCTGTTTATGTTTAGTTTTTGTAAGCAAATAGGCTGTCGGATACGCAATCAATAGTGAAAAGAACGTAATTAAAAAAGCGTACCAAAAAGAACTGATTGTCAGTTTCAAATAGACCGATGAAAAAAAGCTTTTATAATTGCCTAATGTAAAATTCCCTGATAGATCGAAAAAGGAATAGTAGACAATAAGGGCAATCGGCGCGATGACGAAAAGTAAAATCCAAGCTCCGTAAGGGACCATATAGAGTGAGCGCAGACGATTATCCTTCATTGTCAGACACTCCATATGCTTCAAGTCTCGCGTCATAATCCTCTTCGGACTCATTCAACCTCATGACATGGATGTCTTCAGGATTAAAATCAAGCCCAATCGTTGTGCCAACTTCCGCTTTTTTTGTTGAATGGACAAGCCACTCATTGCCATCCGAATCATAAGTTGAAAGCTCATAATGGACGCCACGGAACAATTGCGTATCAACTTTTACGTTTAATTTTCCGCGGTCGATCGATGTGATTTCAAGGTCTTCCGGGCGAAGGACAATATCCACTTTTTCATTTGGCTGTAGGCCGGCGTCTGCACAAACGAACCGTTTACCGGTGAACTCGACGAGATAATCCTCGATCATTCTGCCTGATACGATATTCGATTCACCGATGAAATCAGCAACAAACCGGTTAATAGGCTCATCATAAATATCTAACGGCGTGCCGGATTGTTGGATGGCGCCCATATTCATGACGAAAATTTCGTCTGACATCGCAAGTGCCTCTTCTTGGTCGTGCGTGACAAAAACGAACGTCTTGCCTAACCTTTGCTGCAATTCACGCAGCTCATATTGCATTTCGGAACGCAATTTTAAATCCAAAGCGGATAATGGTTCATCTAATAAAATGACTTCTGGATCGTTCACAATCGCGCGTGCAATGGCGACACGCTGTCTTTGGCCTCCGGACATTTCAGTAATTTCCCGATTTTCGTAACCGGCAAGATTGACGAATTTTAATGCTTCTTTTACGCGTACGTCAATCTCTTCCTTTTTCACTTTTTTAATCCGTAATCCGAAAGCGACATTCTCATAAACGTTGAGGTGAGGGAATAACGCGTAATCTTGGAAAACCGTATTCACTTGACGCTCATTTGCAGGAACATCGTTAATTTTCTTTCCGTTAAAAAAAATTGAGCCTTCCGTCGGTTCAATAAACCCGGCGATCAATCGTAAAATTGTCGTTTTCCCGCAGCCGGAAGGGCCTAATAATGTGTAAAACTTTCCTCGTTCCATTTCGAAAGAGACGTGATCCAAAACTGTCGTATCACTTCCATATCTCTTTACGACATTTTCAAATCGGATGATCGGTTGTTGATCCATAATCATTATCCCCCTTTATAAATAAGATTCTGTAGCGACTAAAATCAGCTCGCTCAATCCATCATTCGCGTTCGTCACACGATGATGGTCTGATGCTTCATAGTAAACAGCATCTCCCTTCATTGCAATGAATTTTCGTTTACCAAGCTCAATTTCCACTTTCCCTGATAAAACATAGATAAACGTTTCAGCAAGGGAAGGCTCGAACTGTTTAAATTCCCCGTTTTTCAAAAAGGTTATATGGACGGGCTCCATTTCATTTTCATTGGAGCGGGGAACTAACCAACGTATGCTATATTTCAATTCATCGTCCACATACGTTGTTTGTTCGGATGGAGAGTAGACGACTTTCATATTTTTCTTTGGCTCGTCAAAAAATTCCTTCGGAGTCGTACCTAATACTTCCAATAAGGCAAAAAGCGTTTCAATCGACGGGGAGGTCACTTCACGTTCCAATTGTGAAATATACCCTTTCGTCAAATCAGTGCGTTCGCCCAATTCTTCTTGCGTAAGTCCTTTTTTGAGTCGTAGGCTTTTAATTTTACTTCCGATATGCATGACAGTAAATCCTCCCTTCTGCAAAACGGAGTTTAGTATTACTGTACTTTAAGTTTACTATAAACCTTTTTTATTATACAAAATTACCAATGGAAATCAAACATTTTTTAAGAAAAAACCGTAAGCAAAATAATTTTAAGGAAAATCTTACTATGAATGTATGGATATAGTGAATGAATCAGCAGTTAGTGTCTTCAATAGAAATAAATGAATGTTGAATTGATAGAATAGATTTGATATTCTGAACGAAGGAAGTGAAGGAGATAGATAACGATATGTAGGAGGGATAAACTATGATTGAAAGGATCATTGGTAAAGAAGCTCCCAAATTTACGATGATTGCTGTACTGCCGGATAAGTCATTTGGAACTGTAAGTTTGGAAGAAAATATGAATAACGGTAAATGGACTGTTCTTTTTTTCTACCCATTGGATTTTGCTACTATCTGCCCGTCAGAAATTACAGCTTTATCGGATCGCTACGAAGAATTTGAAAAGCTTAATGCACAATTGATTGGAGCATCGACAGATACAGTTTATACCCATCTTGCATGGATCAATACGAAACGAAAAGACAGAGGGCTTGAGCAATTGAATTTTCCACTTGCTTCAGATCGCAATCAGTTAGTTTCGCGTCGATACGGTGTTTTAATCACAGAAGAGGGCATTACACTGCGCGCGTTGTTTATTATTAGTCCGGAAGGTATTTTGAAATATGAAGCAGTATTTTGCGATGACATTGGCCGTGATGTGGATGAAACACTTCGTGTGCTACGCGCGCTGCAAATCGGTGGCCTAACCGTTAATTGCGAAAAACAGTAAGTGGATGATTCACATCGCCATTTGAAAACTCCTTGCATATTATGAGCAATGGGGATCTTTTCAAAATGGAGGAGATGCAATGTGAGATTAAAAGAACAGATGCCTGAATTAGACGGCGCGACTGCTTGGTTAAATGGAAGAAGAACAAAATATGATCTAATCGGCAGAAATCCGACCCTCATCCATTTCTGGTCAATTAGCTGTCATTTATGCAAAGAAGCTATGCCTGTATTGAACAAATTTAGGGACAAATATAATAATGAACTGAACATGATCGCCGTACATATGCCGCGATCCAAATACGATACCGATTTAGAACAAATTGAAGACGTAGCAATCGAGCATAATATCCTTCACCCGATTTTTGTAGATAACGATTTGGAATTGACGAATGTATTTGATAATCAGTATGTGCCTGCTTATTATCTATTTGACAAAGAGGGGAAATTGCGCCATGTACAATCTGGCGGAAGTGGAATGGTAATGCTTGAACAACGTATTATCCGATTATTGAATGAACCAAATAGATAATCATTTCTATCGATCCGGTGACCTTTTCAGGGAGCCGGATAATTTTATTGTTTTGAATCCTATGTAGATAGATAAAAGGAGATATGGTACACTAATTTCACCTATCGTGTCAGATTGGAGCGATTGTTTATGAAAAAGGAATTTGTTGTCATCGGCTTAGGTCGTTTCGGGGGCAGCATCGTAAATGAATTAGTTAAATTAAATGCCGAAGTGATGGCGATCGATATTGATCCAGAGAGGGTAGAGGATTATGCCCAAATAGCGACACAGGCAGTTCGAGCAGATACTACAGATGAATCTGCGCTTCGATCTTTAGGCATTCGGAATTTCGAACATGTCGTTATAGCAATCGGTGAAAACATCCAGTCAAGCATATTAACGACACTTATATTGAAAGAGATCGGTGTTAAAAATATCACTGTGAAAGCCCAGAATGATTATCATGAAAAAGTGCTTCGGAAAATTGGCGCAGACCAAGTTGTTCACCCTGAACGCGATATGGGGATACGGATTGCCAACAACATGGTTTCAAATAATATATTGGATTACTTGGAGCTTTCCGATGAATACTCGATCGTCGAAATAAAGGCGAATGAAAAACTTGCAGGCTATACATTAATCGACCTTGATATTCGCGCAAAATATGGGGTTAATATTGTTGCTATTAAACGAAGTTCACAAATTTTAGTTTCGCCGCAAGCAATTGAAGAAATACGATTGAATGATATTCTAATTGTCATCGGCTCTGACATTGATATTCATCGTTTTGAAAAGAAAGCTCTTCATTAACATGTAAAAAAGCTGTCCGCCAATTGGATTCTTAATTGGTGAACAGCTTTTTATACTTTTTTATCGATACGCTTGGTGGAGCTAAGCGGCGTTCTCCGCTTTAGTTTTCATCCAGACTCCGAGGGGCAGCTGCTCGGGTCGTTTCGGACTTAAAAATAAAGGCAAAAAGCGCCTTTATTTTAAGTCCTCCGACATACAGGACGTATTAGTGCCGACGTTGCCGCAGGACGCGGCGTTCTTAGTCGGCCAACGCCTGTCGCAGTTAACCGCCTCCTTCCGCTTTTGCTATCATCCAGACTCCGGCGACCAGCTCCTCGGGTCACTTCAGAAAAGAGCCTAAGGCAAAAAGCGCCTTAGGTTCTTTTCTTCCAGTGCCTGTCGGAGCTAACCGGTCGCCTCCGCTTTTGTTACATCCAGTCTTCGAGGGGCAGCCCTTCGGGTCACTTCAGAAAAGAGTCCAAGGCAAAAAGCGCCTTAGACTCTTTTCTTCCAGTGCCTGTCAGGGCTAACCGCCCCTCTCCGCTTTTGTTATCATCCAGACTCCGAACGCCAGCCTCTCGGGTCGTTTCGGACTTGAAGCATAAGGCAAAAAGCGCCTTATGTTCAAGTCCTCCAACGCCTGTCGAGGCTAAGCGGCGTTCTCCGCTTTTGTTCAAACTTCCATTACTACTGGTAATACCATTGGTCTTCTTTTTGTTTGGTCGTATAAGAAAGGCGAGAGGATATCGATAATATCGCTTTTTAATGATCCGGAATCTCCGGTTTCTGCCGAAAGTCTCCGTTGGAGCTCTTTCGAAAGAAGTTGTTGCGCTTCGTTGATCATCATGCCTGATTCTCTCATGTAAACGAAACCTCTTGAAATGAGGTCTGGACCAGAAACGACCTTGTTCCGCTTTTTATCGACAGTGGCGACGACAATAACTAATCCATCTTCAGAAAGGATTTTACGATCTCTTAAAACGACGCTGCCAATATCTCCGATTCCGCTTCCGTCGATATACACATCTCCTGATGGGATTCTGCCAGCAATGCGGGCCGAGTCTTCCGTTAATGCTAAAACATCACCATTGCTCATAATGAATGTATTGTCCGACTCAACATCACAATCGATAGCGAGTTCCTTATGCATTTTCAACATGCGGTACTCACCATGGATCGGCATAAAATATTTTGGTTTAATAAGGCGTAGCATCAGTTTTTGCTCTTCTTGGGATCCATGACCTGACGTATGGATATTGTTCAATGCGCCGTGAATGACTTCCGCACCAGCACGGAAAAGGGCATTGATCGTCTTATTGACACTAAGCGTATTCCCAGGAATTGGCGAAGAAGAGAAGATCACTGTGTCACCAGGCTGGATTTGCACTTGCCTATGCGTGCCATTCGCAATTCTCGATAAAGCTGCCATCGGTTCACCTTGGCTTCCTGTACAAAGGATCATCACTTCGTTGGCCGGCAGTCGGTTCAACGTTTGAGCGTCGACGAACAACTCTTTCGGTGCATTAATATATCCTAATTCACGTCCGATCGTAATTGCATTGTCCATGCTGCGGCCAAATACAGCGATTTTTCTCCCATAATTTTCAGCCGCTTCTATCACTTGCTGAAGACGGTGAATATTGGAAGCGAAAGTGGCAAAAATAATGCGCCCATCGACTTTGCGGAAAATATCATTCAAGCTTTCCCCAACTTTACGCTCTGACATTGTAAAATTCGGAATTTCCGCATTCGTGCTGTCTGATAATAGGCAAAGAACGCCATCGCTTCCTACTTTAGCCATCTTTGCAAGATTGGCAGGTTCTCCAACAGGTGTGAAGTCGAATTTGAAGTCACCTGTATGGACGATATTGCCTGAAGGCGTTTTGACAACGACTCCAAAAGCATCAGGAATACTATGCGTTGTTCGGAAGAAAGAAACGGATGTTTTTCGGAACTTAATGAGATCGTCTTCTTTGATTTCAATCATTTTCGTCGTTCTAAGCAGTCCGTGTTCATCTAATTTGTTGCGCAACAGGCCTAAAGCCAATTTTCCTCCATATACGGGCATGTTCACTTTTCTCAAAAGATAAGGGATGCCGCCGATATGGTCTTCATGGCCATGTGTGATGAATAAACCTTTAATCTTGTCTGCGTTTCGTTCCAAATACGTGTAATCTGGAATGACATAGTCAATTCCTAAAAGGTCATCTTCCGGAAATTTAATACCTGCATCGATGACAATGATTTCATCTTGAAATTGAACGCAATACGTGTTTTTTCCGATTTCGCCAAGTCCGCCTAAAGCGAAAACCGCTGTTTCATTGTTCTTAATAAGCTTCATAATGATTAGTCCTGTACTAATTCAAACTGGGCAGAGGATTTTTCGTATTCTAAATGCTCTCCCTCAAGCACTTGAATTAGTTCAATGTTATAATTGCGGTTTTTCAGTTTTTCGCGGACAGATTTTTCAGAATCAGCTTCAATGTACAAGCTCTTTGTCGTTTCGCGAACAGGTACTTGATTTGGATTCTCCTGATAATAAACTTTGTAAATCATGTTTTGGTCTCCTTTTTCGTTCGTTTAAATCTTTCTCTTAATATTATCACGGCAGTTGCTTAAAATAAAGAAAAGCCCACCAAATCAGAAGGTGGGCTGTAATTAACCACTGAATTATGCAATCGTCTTTTTACCGAGTATGCCATTGAGCCGTCTCAACAATTTACGTTTTAGGCGCTTATACATGGGCATATCACTCCTTAAAGACATTGTACCGCTTTTTAATATTTCTGTCAAGTTGGATATGTTATCGCCTAATTCCGATCATAAGGAGTCGAATTAGGAATTTCCTTGTAAGGCGCTTTCGGATCGATATGATCAAAAAACATGATGCCATTTAAATGGTCCAATTCATGCTGAAAAGCGATAGCAGGCAAGCCCTTTAATCTCTTCTTATATTCATTTCCATCTTCATCGAATGCCTTTATGGTGATTCTTGCATAACGGGGAACATAGCCATCGACATCTCTGTCAACGGATAAGCACCCTTCACCGGATGATAAATATGTTTTTTCGACAGAATGACTGATGATTTTTGGATTGATAGCAATCAAGCTGAGTGGCTCTTTACCTTCTTCTTCATCAATATGGAGAGCGAAGATTCTTTTTGACACAGCGACTTGTGGTGCAGCTAATCCAATTCCCGGACGCAAACCATATTGCAGACATACTTCGTCATTTTGACTGTTTTTCAAGTATTCGAGTAAATCGTGTGCAAGTTGTTTTTCTTCTGTCGATAAAGGGAAAGTTACTTCTTCCGCAACTTTTCGAAGCATAGGATGGCCTTCACGGACAATATCTTTCATTAAAATCATAAAAATGTACTTCCTTTCAATTTCCTTCTGTACATATAGTATAGTCGAATACGAAAATGTGATAAAGGATTTTACCGCAAACTTGAATTGAAGTATTGAGAAGGTTATAGTTTTAGTCAGATTGGAGGTTTATAGATTTGAATAAAATGATGATTGGATTAATAGCCGCAGGCGTTTTAACATTATCCGGCTGCAGTATGGGTGCTTCAATAGAGAAGCAATTATCAGATACACTTATAAAAATGAATGATTCAGAAGCTGAATATGAAAAAAATCAAACGACCTTGAGCGATTTGGAAAAAACAGAACAGAAACTGTTTGGAGAAACGATGGAATTGACGAAAGAAGACGTGGACGAACTTAGCAAAAATGTACAGGAGCTTACTACATCCACACAAGATCGACTTAAGCATCTTGAAAGTGAAGAGGCTTCAATGGATGAAGCGAAGAAGTATATTAATCAATTGAACAAAACTGCTGACGATGCTGGTGAGGAGATCAAAGAAAAAATCTTAGAGTTAAGCACTGCCGCAACCGAACGGTATGATCTTCACGCATCCTTTACGGAACAATATAGAAAATTAACTTCCATCCAACAGGAATTTTATGAGCTTTTAGAGAAGAAAGATGTTGAATTGGCGACACTACAAAGTAAAGCAGATGAAATCAATGAACAAAACACTGTCGTGCAATCTACGATAGAACAGTTCAACGCTAAGACAAAAGAAGTCAATAACTTGAAAGATGCACTTTTTTCAAGTTTAGAAGCAGATGAATAAAGGGAAAGAATAAGTGGAGGCTTATAAACGCTCCACTTTTTTATATAGTTAAACGACATTCTATTATAATACAGAGATTATATTGTAGTAGTACAGAATCTTATTTCAGTATAATTATGAAAAATTATCCGTGCTGTAATGTCAGTAGTTTCAATGATTGACCAAACAAATCCGATTCAGTATACTAAAAAAGAAAGGTAATTGTATTACTCAATCATTTGATTAAACATAATACAGATGTAAAGGAGAGTTGCCTAAATGGCTGCCAAAAAAGACAAGCAGTTCGATCCTGTGGAAACGCTTCATTCGATTGAAGAGAAGTTTGAAATGTTCCAGATCTTGAACGAAGAAGGTGAAATCGTCAACGAAGGTGCGGATCCGAAACTGTCCGATGTAGAGTTGGTAGAGTTAATGTCCCGTATGGTCTATACAAGAATTTTGGACCAACGTTCTATTTCATTAAATAGACAAGGGCGTCTTGGCTTCTACGCACCGACAGCAGGGCAGGAAGCATCCCAATTAGCATCCCATTTCGCATTGGAAAAAGAAGATTTCATCTTGCCGGGGTACCGTGATGTTCCGCAAATCGTATTCCATGGTTTACCGTTACATATGGCTTTCCTTTGGTCTCGCGGACATTATGAAGGAAGTGCCTTCCCGGAAGGCTTAAATATTCTATTTCCACAAATTATCATCGGAGCGCAATACATCCAAGCGGCTGGCGTTGCGTTAGGATTCCAAAAACGTGGCAAGAAAGCTGTTGCAATGACTTATACAGGTGATGGTGGAACTTCACAAGGAGATTTCTATGAAGGAATCAACTTTGCAGGCGCATACCGTGCACCGGCAATTTTTGTTGTCCAAAACAACCAATATGCAATCTCCACACCTCGTGAATTGCAGACTGCAGCTAAAACATTAGCGCAAAAAGGTGTTGCAGCTGGCATTCCAAGCATTCTTGTCGATGGAATGGATGCTCTTGCAGTATATGCAGCAACTCGTGATGCTAGGGAACGCGCAATTAATGGTGGAGGTCCAACGTTGATCGAGACAATGTGTTACCGCTATGGTCCGCATACAATGGCTGGAGACGATCCAACGAGATACCGTACATCTGATACGGATAACGAATGGGAAAAACGCGATCCGCTTATCCGCTTCCGCAAATACCTTGAGGGTAAAGGTTTGTGGAATGAAGAGAAAGAAAATGAAGTAATTGAGCGTGCGAAGGAAGAAATTAAAGAGGCGATCAAAAAAGCCGATGCAGCACCGAAGCAAAAAGTAACTGATTTCATGAAAATAATGTACAAAGGCGATATGCCTTATAATTTGAAAGAGCAATTCGAACTGTATACAGAGAAGGAGTCGAAGTAACCGATGGCACAAATGACGATGATTCAAGCGATTACCGATGCAATGCGCACGGAGCTTAAAAATGATGAAAACGTCCTCGTCTTCGGTGAAGACGTTGGCGTTAACGGCGGGGTATTCCGCGCAACTGAAGGTTTGCAAAAAGAGTTTGGCGAAGACTGTGTATTTGATACACCGCTTGCTGAATCGGGCATCGGTGGACTGGCGGTCGGTTTGACGCTAACAGGTTTCCGACCGGTAATGGAAATCCAGTTCTTCGGGTTTTTATATGAAGTGATGGACTCTGTCAGCGGTCAATTGGCGCGCCAATCATTCCGGACAGGCGGAAAATTCAATGCACCTGTTACAATCCGCTCCCCATTCGGTGGCGGCGTTGCGACACCAGAGATGCACGCAGACAGCTTCGAAGGATTAGTTGCTGCTCAGCCAGGGTTGACTGTCGTAATTCCATCTACGCCATATGACGCAAAAGGGCTTTTGATCTCAGCGATCCGCGATGAAAACCCAGTTGTGTTTTTGGAGCATATGAAGCTTTATCGTTCATTTAGACAAGAGGTTCCTGAAGAGGAATATACAATTCCTTTAGGGAAAGCGGATGTGAAGCGTGAAGGTAATGACCTTTCAATTTTCACATATGGAGCGATGGTTCATGAGAGTTTAAAAGCTGCAGAGGCGCTTGAAAAAGAAGGGTACTCTGTTGAAGTGGTTGACTTGCGTACTGTTCAACCGTTAGATATCGAAACAATTATCGCTTCGGTTGAGAAAACGAATCGTGCGATCGTAGTCCAAGAAGCTCAAAAACAAGCTGGAATTGCTGCGAACGTTGTATCGGAAATTACTGAGCGTGCAATTTTAAGCTTGGAAGCTCCAGTATTGCGTGTAACTGCACCGGATACTGTCTATCCGTTTGCCCAAGGCGAAAACACTTGGTTGCCAAACGCGAACGACATAATCGACACGGCTAAAAAAGTACTTACATTCTAAGGATTTATTTTAAAATTGCCAAATGATTATGGGAGCAATTTCCGTTAAAGGAGCATTAAACGTTTGCGTTTGGAACAATATCAATTGCTTTAATAAGTGTTGCGTAACACAATTCAACGCTCGCTAAACCAAACGTTTAGTTCCAAATATTTAGGGCTACGAAAATAAGAAAGGGTGAATCTTGTGGCATTCGAATTCCGTTTACCAGATATCGGGGAAGGAATTCATGAAGGTGAAATCGTTAAATGGTTTGTTGCGAAAGGCGATAAAATCAATGAAGACGATACACTTCTTGAAGTCCAAAACGATAAGGCTGTAGTAGAAATACCTTCTCCTGTTTCGGGTACAGTAGAAGAAATTTTAGTTCAAGAAGGAACAGTGGCAGTTGTAGGGGATGTGCTGATCCGTTTCGACGCTCCAGGCTATGAAAATGAAAGTAGCGGCGAAGAGAAAACTGAGGCACAAGTACAATCTACTGCTGAGTCCGGTCAAAAGATCGACAAGGAAGAGTTGCAAAAAGAACAACAGGAAGAGAAAACTGTACAAAATGTTGCGGCTGACGAGAAACCTTCACGTCGTGTCATTGCGATGCCTTCTGTCCGTAAGTTTGCAAGAGAAAATGATGTGGACATTAAGCAAGTAAGCGGTACAGGGAAAAATGGCCGAGTGCTTAAAGAAGATATTGAAGCTTTCATGAATGGCGGCCAAGCGGCCATCGCGCAAGGTGCAGAGTCAGAAGCTGCCGATACGAAAGCTTCAGAACAGCAATCCGCTCCTGCAAAAGCAGCTCCAGTCGTATTGGAGGGGGATTTCCCGGAAACGAGAGAAAAAATGTCCGGCATCCGCAAAGCGATTGCAAAAGCGATGGTCAATTCGAAACATACAGCGCCTCATGTTACATTGCTGGATGAAATCGATGTTACCGAGCTGGTTGCACATCGTAAGAAATTCAAGGAGATTGCGGCTGAAAAAGATATTAAGCTGACCTATTTACCGTATGTCGTAAAAGCATTAGTATCTACTTTGCGTGAATTCCCGCAATTGAACACGTCGCTTGATGATGAAAAAGAAGAAATTATCCAGAAGCATTATTACAATATTGGTATTGCAGCAGACACGGATCGTGGTCTTTTAGTTCCTGTCATTAAGCATGCAGACCGTAAATCGGTATTTGCGATTTCTGAGGAAATCAACCAGTTGGCAACGAAAGCACGGGATGGCAAATTGTCGCCTGCTGAGATGAAAGGTGCTTCATGCTCAATTACGAATATCGGTTCTGCTGGAGGACAATGGTTCACTCCAATTATTAATCATCCTGAAGTAGCAATTTTAGGTATTGGCCGCATTTCTGAAAAACCTATTGTAAAAAATGGTGAAATTGTAGCTGCACCTATGTTAGCATTATCATTGGTATTCGATCACCGTGTAATTGATGGGGCGACAGGCCAACAAGCCTTAAACCATATTAAGAAATTGCTCGGTAATCCAGAACTTTTATTAATGGAGGCGTAGGCAAATGGTAGTAGGAGATTTTCCAATCGAAGTAGATACGCTCGTAGTCGGATCTGGCCCAGGAGGATATGTAGCAGCGATTCGTGCGGCTCAATTAGGCCAGAAAGTGACAATCGTTGAGAAGGAAAATTTGGGTGGAGTATGTTTGAATGTCGGATGTATTCCTTCAAAAGCATTGATTTCGGTCGGTCACCGTTACGCATCCGCTAAAGATTCCGATGATATGGGAATTAGCGCATCAGATGTCAAACTTGATTTCACAAAAGCGCAAGCGTTTAAAGATAGCGTTGTGAAAAAATTGACAGGCGGCGTCGAAGGGCTTCTAAAAGGCAATAAAGTTGACATTGTCAAAGGTGAAGCATATTTTGTAGACAGCAACACAGCTAAAGTAATGGATGAAAAATCATCCCAAACTTACAAATTTAAAAACGCGATCATTGCAACTGGATCTCGTCCGGTGGAAATTCCATCCTTCAAATATTCAAAACGCGTTATTAACTCTACTGGCGCATTGAATCTTGAAGAAGTGCCAGGTCATCTTGTCGTAATCGGCGGAGGATATATCGGAACTGAGTTAGGTTCTGCATATGCGAACCTCGGTTCAAAAGTGACGATCATTGAAGGTGCTGACGATATTCTTGCTGGCTTTGAAAAGCAAATGACACAAATCGTCAAAAAAGGCTTGAAGAAAAAAGGCGTCGAAGTCGTTGTGAAAGCATCTGCAAAAGGTGTTGAAGAATCTGACAGTGGCGTAGTTGTCACATATGAAGCGAAGGGCGAAGAGCAAAAAGTTGAAGCTGATTATGTTCTTGTAACAGTTGGCCGTCGTCCGAATACAGATGAAATCGGTCTTGCAGAAATGGGCATTAAAATGTCTGATCGTGGTCTGATTGAAGTTGACAAACAATGCCGTACAAGCGTTTCGAACATTTTTGCAATCGGTGACATTGTTGCTGGCCCTCAATTAGCTCACAAAGCTTCTTATGAAGGTAAAGTGGCAGCTGAAGCCATTTCAGGTGAAAAATCTGAAGTTGACTACTTAGCAATTCCGGCAGTTTGCTTCACAGACCCAGAACTTGCTACGGTTGGGCTTAATGAACAACAAGCAAAAGATGAAGGCTATGAAGTGACTGTAGGTAAATTCCCATTCGCAGCAAATGGCCGTGCGCTTGCGCTTAATGCAACTGATGGTTTCGTGAAGTTGGTAGCTCGCAAGGAAGACGGTCTTCTATTAGGAGCGCAAATTGTTGGTGAAAATGCATCTGATATGATCGCTGAGCTTGGACTTGCAATTGAAGCAGGCATGACGCTTGAAGATATTGCAATGACAATCCATGCGCATCCAACTTTAGGCGAAATTTCTATGGAAGCAGCAGAAGTTGCTTTAGGCAAACCGATTCATATGATTACAAAATAACACAAACAGACGCCTGTGAAGAATTGATCTTCGCAGGCGTTTTTTATTCCATAGATTTAATAGCACTCTATTTGAAGCACTAAACAATCGCGTGTTAGGATAGAACTATTCAACATTTCTTAAGCGGGCATCTCCAATATTTTAATAGTTTTGTGCCGCAATGAGAGAGAATGGCAAAAGGAGTGTTTGTATGTTTGGGAGAATGGGATATATGTCGGTCTTTGCTTTATTTTTATTGACTGCTTGTCAAAATGAGCCAGTATTAGAGAATGAACAACCGGATGCGATGGAACAGCAGTCAGTAAGTGAAGAAGATGACAGTGGAATGGCTGAAAAAGTCGGTGACAGTGAAGAGATATCGGAGGAGGCTGAAGATGAAGAGTCTATAGCCAAAATAGAGCCTCAATATGAATTAAATCCGGAAACGTACTCGATTGTTCCGATTGGCGATGCTAATCCGAAAGTCGTTTTGCTAACAATTGATGATGCACCCGACAAAAGAGCGCTCGATATGGCGAAGACATTAAAGGAATTAGACGCGCCGGCAATCTTCTTCGTTAATGGACATTTCATTACGACAGAAGAAAAAGAAACAGCATTGAAAGAGATTTATGAGATGGGCTTCATGATTGGGAACCATACAAAAACGCATGCTAATTTAAAAAGTTTGTCTGAAGAGGAACAGAGGGAAGAAATATTATTCGTCAATGACAAAGTAGAAGAGATTACAGGTGAAAGGCCGCACTTTTTCAGAGCACCGTTCGGAGTGAATACAGATTTCAGCAGAGAGTTGGCGAAGGCAGAAGGTATGCAGCTGATGAACTGGTCATATGGATACGATTTTGAAAAAGAATATATGACGAAAGATAAAATTGCAGACATTATGGTGAATACAGAATTACTTCGAGATGGTGCCAATTTGCTTATGCATGATCGTGAATGGACTGCAGATGCCCTTGATGAGATTGTGACAGGGCTAAGGGAGAAAGGCTATGAGCTGGTCGATCCGCATTTCATTAAAGGCTTTGACGAATAAAATCGACAGGGGGAATTGGGATGAAGTGGAAAACGAGAGTGACCGAGTTGTTAGGTATTGAATTGCCGATCATCCAAGGGGGCTTGGCGTATCTTGCTTACGCTGACTTATGTGCAGCTGTTTCGAATGCTGGCGGTTTAGGGCAAATTACTGCTATGAGTTTGCCTTCGACAGATGCGTTGCGCGCTGAAATTAGAAAAGTGAAGGAGATGACGTCCAAACCGTTTGGTGTCAATTTTGCGATTGGGCAACACGGACGGCCGTTTGAGCATATGGTTGAAGTAGCGCTTGAAGAAGGTGTCCCAGTCGTCTCGGTGACTGGCGGGAATCCGGCACCTTTTTTTGAATTGATGAAAGGTTCAAATGTGAAAAAGCTCGTCCTTGTCGCCGCTAAAAAACAGGCGTTGAAGGCGGAATCTTTAGGTGCTGATGCAGTTATGGTCGTTGGGCAGGAAGGAGGCGGCCATTTAGGACGGGATGATATTGGCACAATGGTTTTAGTCCCGCAAGTTGTTGATGCGCTTCGAATACCTGTGATCGCTTCCGGTGGTATCGGGGACGGTAGAGGATGGATGGCAGCACATGCGTTGGGCGCCGAAGGAATAGAAATGGGAACAAGGTTCATTGCAACGAAAGAATGTGTACATGCTTCCGAAGCCTATAAAGAAGCATTGATAAGGTCCGATGAAACGAGTACGGTGGTCATTAAACGATCTTTAGGCGCTCCTGCAAGAGCTTTGTCAAATGAATGGACGGATAAAATCTTACAGATGGAAAAAAATAATGCTACGTATGAAGATTTGAAGGATTTTATAAGTGGTGAAGCAAATCGCAGATTCATCTACAACGGCGATGAAAATGAAGGTTTTGGCTGGGCAGGTCAAGTGGCGGCGATGATCAAAGGGGTTCCTTCGGTAAACGAGTTGTTCGCTCAAATGGTGAATGAAGCGGAGCAGATTCGAAAAAGATGGCAATCATTATAAGGACGAAAGGCGGATTATGAATGGATTACAGTTATCCTTTACGACCTGATTGGTCAACCGAAGAAATTATCGATGCAGTAGCATTTTTTCAAGCTGTGGAGAAGGCGTATGAATCGACAATAAAAAGAGAGGAATTCATGTCCGCTTACAGGTTGTTTAAAACGATCGTTCCTTCAATGGCAGAAGAAAAAACTTTATTCAAGGAATTTGAAGAAGTGAGCGGTTTGAACTCCTATCAAGTCGTTAAAAAAGCGAAAGCAGGAATCGATGGAGAACTGCTTGATATGTCACGTTGAAAAGTTGAAATGAATAAAAGAAAGAAGAGGGGGCTGTCCAATAAGTCCCTAAAATAGAACAGGTGGCGAAAAACGAATCGTTTTTC
>NZ_JBHTLT010000131.1:0-63823 GCF_042679045.1 Sporosarcina contaminans
ACTCTGTTCGCTTATGACATGGCCAACAAGCAAAGCGCGTTAGCTTGATTATACAAATAGCTATGACTCTCAATTTAATGTGTCCAATTTCTTGACATAGTATCAGAGATTATGTTATAGATCAATCTAATAAAAGTCTTCAACAATCATACGCAATTCTTCTACAAATTTATTTCTGATAATATGAATTCGAGTGAGGTATTCCAAATATTTTGTGAATCGAGTAAAACAACATCATCCCTCAAAACAAAAAAAGTACCCAACCGGGTACATCTTACAGGGGCGAAAACACACCAAGTTTGAATTGCAACAACGAGTAGTTTTATTGTTTCTGCAACAACCTACGCATGTATTCACCAAAAATATTGGCGGCGTTTCTGTCGATAGCGATCTATATTCTCAACGCCTAAAGAATCTTTTCTATATTTATCTTTCTCTTGTTTACGAATTGTGAGTTCCTCTAATTTCTCCAAAGCAGTTTCGAATTCTTGATTGGTCATTTTATTGGTCGCCAGCATAGAACATAGATATGCGTAAGCAAGGGATGATGTATCAACCATCACATTAACATTTACATCTACGTCAGAATTTCCACTTTGACCAATTTGGGATTTGGTGAAGTCCATCTCCTTTATCGTAGAGCTGTTTTCACTTCTATTTCGATAATCACTCACGATTACCTCCCCCCTTTCTAAAAGAAAAAAGGCAGGATAGGTGTTATCGACCATCCCACCTTCTCACAGATGTCAGATTTCAAATCGTTGGGTTTGCTCTTGCTCCTGATCTGAATCAGCATCAGCGTCCGATTCAGCACGAACTCGAGAACGGGAGCGGGAATCAGAATCAACATCTATATCCAACCAAATCTTAGCATTACCACTATTTGTAATTCTCGCAATGTTTACATTCTTGTCTTGAATCCGATTGTCTACGTCTGTATCAACATCATTCCTTAAATCGTTGTCAATTTCGAAGTCGTTTTCAGCACGGCTGCGAGAATCCGAATTGGAATGGCTACGAGATTCCGATTGACTGTCTCTAAAGTCATTGAAGTCATTGTTTCTTTGTTCTCTCCTAATTCTCTGTATTCTACTCATTCGATCACCTCCTTTTACTGTTTTATAGAACCGTTGTAGTCAAATGCAGACTATCTCCTCACAGAAGTTAGTCTTCAAATCGTTGGTTTTGCTCTTGGTCTTGATCTGAATCAGCATCAGCATCCGATTCAGCACGTACACGGGAACGGGAGTCCGAATCAGAACAAACATCAATATCCAACCAAATCTTTGCGTTACCACTGTTAGTGACTCTTGCTACGTTTGTATTCTTGTCTTGAATCCGATTGTCTACATCTGTATCAACATCAGTCCTTAAATCGTTGTCAATTTCAAAATCATTTTCAGCCCGGCTGCGAGAATCTGAATTGGAACGGCTACGAGATTCCGATTGATTGTTACCGTGACCACGAAAGTCTCTATTTCCCCATACACTACTCATTGTTCTCACCTCCTTTATTTTTATAGTATAAATAGGCACTAACAATGTAGGAACCAATTCGATCTCGTCTAAACTCCCCTTTTCATTGGTTCCTTAGTAGAATATGGTTTCATGGCATTAGTGAGATAGGGACTAGCGGATTGTTTAGTAAATTTATTTATAATTAAGTCATTTAACCAGTTGCTTTTCCTTCTCCAACTATCCTTTCAAACAAAATTGTGTTTCTTCCAGATTAAATACCTATTTCACTCGCACAAAACGACAAACTCATTCGAAAAAACGATAATAATAGCTTTATATTATATCTATCTATATAATGAAAGTGCATTATTAAAAATATTCACTCATACTGCTAATTAATAGGGGAATCATTATGGTTAAACGATTTGATCCTACAAACCACCCTAATTGGCTTAAGCCTCATTCATTAGAATGGTATAGGCAGCTTAGTGAACAGCATGGCGCCTATACTTACCCTTGGCATTCGACTCTTACAGTGCCGAACGGGGAATCGATCTTCGATAAGGAAGTCATGGACAAAATTCAAAACAAAAAGGTATTAGACGTCGGATGCGGTCATGGCGAGTTTGCATTGAATTGCAGTGCTGTTGCCAAAGAAGTGATCGGCTTTGACATTACAGATCGTTTCATAGACAAAGCAAATGAAAATAAGAAAAGCAATTTGTCTTTCGTTGTGGGGAATTCAAAACATGGACTTCCATTTAAGCAGGAAGAGTTTGATTGCGCATACATACGGAAAGGCCCTACTTCTGCATACCTTCTTTTACATCAAGTCGTTAAAAAAGGCGGCATTGTCCTTGGACTTCATCCCGGAGATGATTCAGGGCGAGAATTGCCAATGCTGTTCCCTAACCTTTTTACACGAAATAACAACGGAACATTACATGCCATCAAGCAGCGCCTTCAAGCGAGCAAGTTTTCAGATTTTCAGATTGAAACGTTTAACAGCATTGAATATTTGCACTCGCCGACTGATGTAATTAGGCTATGTTGTTTTGGGCAAACACAAATTGTATATGATTTCATTTTCGATAACTGTATACACTTCATTGACAAAATATTTCAAGATAACGCAGTTACAGAGGGGTTGCCCATTACATCCGAACGCCATATAGTTCGAGCAATCATTTAAAGGTTAGGAGATTACTATGGCGAATTCATTTCATCATCTATCAAGAGGTGTTCTTATTCGAAACGGAAAACTATTGGTCGCGCATGCAATCGGGCAAAACAACACATTTCTACCTGGTGGGCATATTGAATTTGGTGAAAGCGCGAAGGTTACACTCATAAGAGAATGGAAGGAAGAATTAGGCATAGATTGTACGATCACTAAATTTCTTGGTGTAGTAGAACATAAATGGATGGCTAAAGGAATCTTACAATGTGAAGTGGATCAACTATTTGAAGTAAATTGCGATGCATTACAAGACGATCAAAACCCAAAGTCTCAGGAAGATCATATTGAATTTTTTTGGTCGGATGTCGAAAAACTTGATGAAAACAATTTACAGCCCTTCCCTTTAAGGAAATTACTAAAAAATTATATGAACGGCATAACAGACACTTGGTGGGCAAGCTCTTTAAATGACGAATTCGATGATTGTAATAGAAATGATTGAAAGCGAGTGTTACGATGCATGCACCAAAACAAATTGTAGACGTGTGGGATCAATTCAATGACTTCCCTATGGAAAGACTGACAAAGCTCTGGTTTTATAAGCAGGGCGCAAATAAAAAGCAACGCGATGTATCGTTAATGAAAGAACATCGAGAGCAATACGGCATTGCTGGAAACTGCTTTGACTTGTCAATATGGTTACTGCACGAACTCCATAATGCTACTATTGAAGCTTACCCGATTGGCCGTCACTTGGATAGCAAAAGTGCTCATGTTGCTATAATTGCCTTGGACGAAGCGGGAAATCGGTATTTATGTGATTTAGGAGATCAATGGATATGCCCTATTTTAATCGACAAGGAGCATGAGGAATTTACCGAAGAAAAACTGCCTAATTTTTTTCCTGCTGCAACTATTCAAGTGAAACAGGATGGGCCTATTTTACAAATACTCTACCATAGACCTAACGGCAAAACCTCGATGCAATTATATGACCTACAACCAATTGACACGAGAGATTTTTACCAAGCAGCAGAATATAATCAAAATCAAATAAACCAAGCCTTTAGTAGAGTGCAGAGTGCCTTATGGAAGTGAAATTGCTCATTGGGAGTTTAGCAATTGGGAAAGCTTTTTCAGCTGCAATAGCGGATTAATGAAAGAGCCAACATATAATTCGGTAAACGATTGGGCGGACAAAATACATGACATGACAGGATATAATAAACAATTTGTACGGACTGCTTTAAATTTATATAAAAATATTCGATAGAAGCTAAAATGTCTACCTAAACCAATATGTGTAATGTCAAAATTTAATAAAGGATTTTTCATAAGAAATGGCGTATTTATATGGGAGTGACTATTTCCATTAAGGGAGGCAAGTATATGGCGGAAGCGTTGTTAGATCATATCCACTATTTTAGAATACCTGTAATCGACCTCCAAGCATCTATAAAATGGTACACGGATCATTTAGGATTTTCAAAGAGATTTCACACTGATGAACTATCTGTAATGGAATTGTCATCCGGGCCTTTATTAGTATTGGTAACGGCCGACAAAGAATCGCGAGGGCATTTTACGATCAATGGACAACCAGCATTTTCGATAGGGTTTACCACTTCAAATATTGCGAAACTACATGAGCAACTTTCGTTTCTTGACGTGCAAGTCGAACCAATTAAAGAAGATAATGGGCACCATTACTTTTACTTTTATGATCTTAACGGCAACAAACTGCAAGTGCATAATTAGTGGACCATTCACCCTAACGATTTTCTATCAAAATGCAAATAAACTCAGCCAGTTTAAATCACCCATCCTGATTTTTCTAGTTAAAACATAAAACGTACCAAGGAACGAATCCCTTGGTACGCTTTTTACATCCCCATAAAAGATGCTATAAAAATTAGTATGATTGCAGCTGGCGCTAAATATCGAACGATGAATCTCCACGTCTTATGCAAAGCCGGGTTCATTCGAAGCTCATCTTCTGTGTCAGCAGTTGTCAGCATATGACCGGCAAATAATGATATTAAAAGCGCTCCGATCGGCATGCCAAATCTGCTCGTTAATATATCCGCAAAATCAAAGAATGTTCCACCGGGCATTTTCATTTCTGATAATATGCCGAATGATAATGCACTCGGAATACCGACGATGAAAATAAGTAATCCGGATAGAATAGCCATTCTTTTTCTTCCCTCATAATGATTGCGTATGCCAGTAGAAACAACAATTTCCAACATGGCTATCGCGGATGTCAACGTAGCAAATAACATTAATATAAAAAATATAATTATGAAAAATGCGCCGAAAGGGATTTCATTAAAAATAGCAGGCAATACGACAAAGATTAGTCCGGGTCCTTCAGACGGCGATTGTCCTAATGCAAAAACCGCCGGAAAAATGACAATTCCCGCCAATATTGAAATAATAATATTTAAGACAGAAACATTGAAAGCGGACTGCCCTAATTTTTCTTCCTTAGATAAATAAGATGCGTATGTCATCATTGCTGTCACACCGACACTTAGTGAAAAGAATGCTTGTCCAAGAGCAAGCAGAAATGTTTTGCCTGTTAAATAAGACCAATCAGGAACAAATAGAAAACGAATCCCTTCCATCGCCCCTTCCAACGTAACTGATCTAACAGACAATATGATAAAGAAAATAAACAATAATGGCATCATATAGCTACTTGCCCGTTCAATCCCGCCCTTTATGCCCCCTTGGACGATCCAAACAGTCAAAATCATGAATACCGCTTGCGCGA
Source organism: Sporosarcina contaminans (assembly GCF_042679045.1). NCBI lineage: Bacteria > Bacillati > Bacillota > Bacilli > Caryophanales > Caryophanaceae > Sporosarcina > Sporosarcina contaminans. Next base: position 5,418 of record NZ_JBHTLT010000131.1, read on the forward strand.
TTAGGACTTCAACAGGGTTAGCTATGATTGAATTGAACATTTCTCCATAATCGGAGCGATTAAGCCCGAAGGTAATTGCTCTTGCCAAGTAAGAGAGAATCCATCCACCGACAACACTGTAAAACGAAAGCAATATGAACGAACTTGCTAAACCTAACCAGCCGATCCAATGCCATTTCCCGGTAGGAGACAGTATTTTCAATGATGTTACTGCGTCATGCTGACCGCGACGGCCAATTACAAATTCCGCCAATAAGATAGGCAAGCCGATAAGGAATGTACATAAGATGAATAAAATTAAAAAAACACTTCCGCCGTTCATTCCTGTCATGTACGGAAACTTCCAAATGGCCCCTAAACCGATTGCACTTCCAGCAGCAGATAAAATAAATCCAATTTTGGAAGTCCATTGTTCTCGTTGCTTCATTAAATCACTCACTTTATACATAATTGGATATTGAATTAGTATAACGTATTGTGAGTAAAAATTTCATATTTTAATTATTCAGTTATTTAATCATCTTATAAAAAACGAACCATCAATAACTCGTCTACATAATTCGACCCCGTTTTGAGCGACTGGTTCACTGTCCCATACAGCGTAAACCCATTTTTCTCGTACAGCTTAATTGCTCTCGTATTTGTCGATACGACTGTTAAATGGATTTGTTCAACTTCACCGATTTGTCTTGCAGTTTGAATCGCCTTTTCCATCAATGCAGCTGCAATTCCAAACCCTCTATATTCAGGCTTTACATACATTGCAACTATATTCACCCGATGGGATAATTTCTTTAGCTGTTCCTTCAATAACGTGACGCTTCCTACTAAACATCCATCCTGGAAAGCACCAAATGTATAAGAGTCATCCATTCCGAAACGAGTTTCATATTTGGCCGCCGATTGACGAACTTCCTCTTCGTAACTGCTCGCAAAAGCTTCCGGGCTGTTTTGCAATGCCTCTATTCTTAATTGATAATAATCGGATGCATGCTCAGGCTTTAACCGTATGATTTTCATCGAATTCCCCCTTTTTCCTATCGTATCTTGTTATTACAACAAGTCAACATGTATTAATAGGATGTTGCCTATATTTTCATAATAAAGATTGATACAATATATAATACCTATTAAACCAATATGGATGATTAAATATGAAAAGTTCTGTATAATTGGTAGAAAGATTTATGCCGTGGAACTGAAGAAAAGGATGTGTTCGTATGTCAAAAGAGTTATTCATAACGTCTGAATTGCAAAGAGAATGGCTTGAAAAATTAAAGGATATAAAGGATCTAATTGTAGAATCAGCAGAAAAAAACGATCGCAATGCTTCATTTCCAAAAGAGAATATCCAAAAACTAATTGAAATAGGCTATACAAAATTAACATTGCCGCAATCGTACGGAGGGGAAGGAATATCCGTTTCTGATATGGTTCTGCTGCAAGAAACACTTTCCTCGTACGACGGCGCTACTGCATTATCAATCGGTTGGCATCAAGGCGTCGTAGGCGAATTGTATGAATACAAACTTTGGGATGAAAAGAAACTGCAGCAGTTTGCCAATGAAATTGTTAACGGCGCGCTTGTCAATCGTGCGGTCAGCGAAGCACAAACGGGCAGCCCGACTCGTGGTGGGAGACCTCAAACGACTGCAGTGAAAAAAGATGGGGATTGGATCCTTAGCGGACAAAAAAACTTTACTACGATGTCCCCTGTTTTAACTCATTTCTTAGTATCGGCATGGATTGAGGAAAAGAATGGCATAGGTTTCTTTTTAATCGACCGGAACTCCGACGGCTTGTCTATAAAAGAGACTTGGAATATGGTTGGAATGAGAAGCACTGAAAGCCATGATCTCGTTTTAGATGCTGTGAAAGTTACCAATGACTGCTTTGTAGAATTCAGTACAGGGCCGCGCGGAGCTAAAGCAAACGGCTGGCTTCTCCATATACCTGCATGCTATTTGGGCATTGCACAAGCCGCAAGAGATTACGCCGTACAATTCGCTGTAACCTATCGCCCGAATAGCATTAAAGGTCCAATTTCCGAGCTCCCGAACGTACAAAATCATATTGGAGATATTGATCTCGAGCTCATGAAAGCACGACATTTCCTATACAGCGTTGCTTCTGCTTATGATGATCCAGCACGGCGCAAATTTATAAAACAGGAATTAGGCGCAGCTAAATCGGTTGTTACAAATTCCGCCATCCGGATCGTCGATCAAGCGATGCGTATTGTAGGAGCAAAAAGCTTGGAGTTAACTAATCCACTTCAGCGCTATTATCGCGATGTACGAGCGGGCTTGCATAACCCGCCCATGGATGATATGGTCATTTCCAAACTATCTCAAACTGCTATACACGAGATATTGGAAAGGCAGGAACAATGATAAAGAGACTTGTTATAACAGGCTATAAGGCGCATGAGTTAGGCATTTTCAACAATAAGCATGAAGGGATTCCCATAATCAAAAAGGCGCTTAAAAACCGCCTTCTGCCGCTTATTGAAAGCGGCTTGGAATGGGTAATCATTAGCGGGCAGCCTGGAGTTGAAACTTGGGCTGCAGAAACAGTGATCGAATTGCAGGAATCATATCCCGATCTGAAGTATGCAGTCATTACACCGTTCTTGGAACAGGAGAAAAATTGGAATGAAACCAAAAAAGATGCTTATCAATTCATTGTTTCCAATGCAGACTTTACGACTGCATTGACGAAGCGTCCATACGAGGCTCCATGGCAATTCATTGAACGAGATAAATTTCTATTGCGCAATTCAGATGCTTTACTAATTGTCTACGATGAGGAAAATGAAGGTTCGCCAAAATTCATGAAAAAAATGGCGATGAAGTTTGCAGACACGACAAATTATGAAGTGCTTACAATAACAGCGGACGACTTGCAATTGGTTGCGGAAGATTTGCAAAGACAAGATTGGGATTGAATTACAAACCAATATTTCTTCTTTGAAGTTTTTAAAACACACGAAACTCCTGCCATATTCAACGGCAGGAGTTTTTTACTTACTGATGCTTCTCCAAAAAGTCTAACATTACATTATACACTTTAATCTCATTATCTTTTTTCGAAAACCCGTGCCCTTCATCTTCCAACACTAAATATTCTACATCTCGCCCTTTCTCCTTCAGCTTGGCAACAATCTGGTCGGATTCTTCTTTTACGACCCTCGGATCTTTTGCGCCTTGGATGACTAACATCGGCTTCGTCATGCCGTCCAAATACGTCACTGGCGAATCTCTAGTGAACCTTTCCTTATCGCGTACCGGGTCACCTAACCAACGTTCCATAATCGGCTTCCAATGCGGAGGCACGGATTCAACAAACGTAAACAAATCGGATGGGCCAAAAATATCAACGACAGCTTTGAAATAGTCTGCATGACGTCCGTGCAGAAGCAATGCCATATAGCCTCCATAGCTTCCACCTACTAAAAATAGGCGATCACGGTCTGTAATGCCATTGTCGAAGAGCCATTCTATGCCGGCTATACAATCAAGCCTCGGCCCTTCTCCCCAATCTTGTTCAACTAACTTTGTGAATGCAGAGCCATAGTCTGTGCTCCCTCTAAAGTTTGGAGCAAAAATATGATAGCCTCGGTTCAACAAGCATTGGAACATCGAGCGGAACATTTTGCGTTCTGATGCTTGCGGACCGCCATGCGGCCAAAAAATCGTGTAGCCATTTGCTTGCTCAGGCTTCGCTTTGAAAAGGAGTGCCTCGATCTCCATTCCGTCAAAAGATCGGTAAACAATCACTTCTGGATCAACCATCTCCTCCGGATCAATACCTAATACACGGTTTTCCGTCAACTGCTTCCACTCCGACCCATCTTGTAAAGTGTATATATTCAAAGGTGAAGTTGCACTGCGTCCTAACAAATAGAGATTGCCGGATTTCGCAATATGAAGTTGCTCGATCACATCTGCCGGCAGAGCAATTTTACTTACCGCTCCATCTTCCATTCCGTACCGGTAAAGATTGTCTTGAACCCCTTTCGATGTAGAGAAAAACAGTTCTTTTTTCTCTTTATTCCACTTGATTGTTTGAACGCTTTCTCCTTCAACAGCAGCTACTTTTGAAAACTTTTTCGTCTCTACTTCATATTTCGCAATATACGTATGATCTTCTTCATAATCCGTTACAAAAAAGATCGTCTGTTCTTCAATAAATACAGGGTCGTAAGCTACATGCACTTTTTCATGATCCGGAGTCAAATAATGAATCTCCTCACCGGCTTTTACGAAACTGACAACATACGTATTTGCGAAAGCTCTTGTATAAACGAATCGCTCCTCTTTCTCAGACACTGCAGCTAGTTCCGTAGGAGACGTTTCTCCAATGTTGATCAATGTATCAATGTCCGTCTCCAAGTTTTTCATATGGGTATTTAAATACATCGGATTATTTGCGGAAGTTATGTAATAGACGCGTTTGCCATCATTGCTCAAATGACTAAAATAATACTTTTCACTTGTATCCCCAGTTATTAATGGTTCTGGCAAACCGCCTTCATATGGAATGGCATAAATTTGATAGTTCTCATCCCCGTCCTTATCAAAGCCCGCCAATACGTAACGATTTTCCGGATCGATTTTTATGAAATTACACGCTTCATCCTTTTGGGCAAATAAATAAGGGAAACCATTTTTTTGCAAATCAATTGCCCATAAGTTCATTTTGCCATTCAAATTAGAATTGAAAATGAGCTTTGTCTCATCTGCACTTACTGCAAAATTTGTAATGACATACGTCCTGAAATACTGTTCAACCGTCGGTGCTGCAAAATGAATCATCCCAATCCCTCCAATTTTTTCTATTTTACACATTATATCATTTAATGTTTATTTTTTGAATTTTTTTCGGACGGCTGCTAGTAGATTTAAACTTTTTCATTCAAATCTATTGTCACCTTTGCATAGAGTACGGTAGGGGGTGAGGATGTGTTAGATGAACAACAGACAACCAACCCACAAACAAATGGGATGGCTGTCACTTCCCTTGTGTTAGGAATTTTAGGGATTGTTTTAAATCTGATTTTTATTTTGCCTTATTTTTTAGGAGCTATGGCGATCATTTTTGGGTTTATTGGGACGAAAAATTCGAATGGAAAAAGCATGGCAGTAGCGGGCATTATATTAGGAGCCATTACGCTATTGCTCAAATTCCTGTTTTGGATGATCGTCATTGTGCTTGGCAGTATGTAAAAAATGTATTCAAAAAGCTGTCTGTTCGATTGTACGAGAGACAGCTTTTGCATTTTATGCCTTTTGTATTTGGCTTTCCGATAGATCACCGATGAATGGCAACTTGAACTCCTTGCCTTGGTATGCTTGATACATCATGAAAATCATGAGCGCAAATGACAATGGACTTAACAGCAGGCTTACGAAGTACCCAACGACAGGAATAAAACTAAAGACGATATTGATCAAAAAGATGGCGACAGCTGTGAATACTGCTTGGAAGGCATGAAAACGAATGAACTGACTCTTTTTTTCTATGAAGAGAAAGACGAGTCCAATGACAAAGATGTAGCAGAGCATAGCGCCAACATTTTCCGTTAATCCGACCGATGTTTGCTTTTGCTCATTGTTTTGTTCTTTCGTTGTCACTACTTGATTGGGAGTTGATTCTGCCTCCTTACGAATATTGTTCCCCTGTTCTTGTTCTGCCAAATTTACTTTCCCCCTTTTTCTATTTACTATATTGCCATCCAAGTATAATCATGCATGGGGCTATTTCGTTTTTGGCAAATCTGTCTTGTCTTTGCCATGGCGGAAATAAGAAGATGTTAGCTGATAGCTTTTATCGATTTTTTCCGCAATGAAATGTGTTCGTTCAAATAGAGTTGCCCGCAAGAAGTCCATTTGTCTAAGCAGCTTATCTATTAGGCCCTCTTGTTGCTCAACCCGTTCAGCAATCGTCTCTTGCGAATTTTTGTATGCCTCCAAGGATTCAACCATTTTCTCTTGTTTTCTCATAGAAAGATCCATCTTGGACAAAAGCTCTTTTTGCTCTTCCTCAAAACGCTCCAATCGCAATGCTATTTCTGCATTCGACTCGTTCACAACATCAATTTTTGCTGATAAAGCTTCATGTAATGCCACTTTTTCCATAAGAGTCTTTTGCAATTCTTCATTCCTTTTATCCAATCGCTTCATTGTCTGTACTGCATCATCTTCGAACCGATAACGTGCCTCATTGCTTTCCATTAGTTCGGCAAAACGCATTTTCGTGCTCTCCCAACGATCGGATTGCATCCGCCTTTGCCGCGCTAATTTCTTTTCCAGCTCACTATATTGTACATTCATCAAATCAAAAGCTTTTTTCTGTTCCTCTATCGCTTCACTTAAAGTATCCGACCGATACACCGTTTGATTGATCTCTTCGATTTGTTTGTCACTTTTAAATAAATTCTCATGCTTCTTATTAATAAACAGACCCATTTACTCACTCCCTCCCTTACTTGCTATTTCTCTATCGTATGATAAACAAATAACTTCTGTACAAAAGGAACATTCCATAAGATAAAAAAAACGCTCCTCTGCGGGAGCGGTACGCGAAATATTATTTTTCGAATACTTGATGGAGAATTTTTTTCGGTTCCACATTATTCAAATTTTTATATATACTATTGGTCGGTTTGTCGCGCATCGTACGCGAAAATGAGTTTGCTAATTCAGCTTCTCCAACAACATACACTTCTTTCCATTGTCGCTCTTTCTTCATTTTATCGACGATCGAGCCCATCTCCTTATAAAAGCGTTCCAAATTCTCTTTCAAACGCTGATCCAAGTCATCTGTATGGCTTCCTCCCGTGCCTCTTTGAAATGAAGAATTAAGCCCTTTTTGCTCTCTCCAAACTTCCAGTCCGGAATCAAATGAATACTTTTTTTCATCATTAATAAAACCCATTGCAGTATCTAAAATTCGTACCTCGCCAAAACTTGGTAAAATAATACCTGCTTGAGGATACGCTTTCAGCATATACTCCATTTGTTCAACGATTGGATGATCTTCCCAATAAAAGTTTGTTTTCACTTGGACTTGCACATAATGAACAGACCATAGCTCGGGTTCTGCTGACGCAAAAATAACGACTCCTTTGTTCAAGTCGTTTTGATGGTCTTCAATTTCCTTCATAACTTTATCTTTTACTTTTTTATATGCTTGAATCTCTTGTTGATCGTCCGATGCTTGAAGATACTCATCAATCCGTTTTAATCCATTTTTCAGTTGAATTTTCCAGGCGCTCTTTTGCTGTTCTGGATCGGCTGGATTCGTGTTCAAATACACACTTAACACACAGCGGGTATTACATGAAAATTCCTTTAGCTTTTTCAATTCTTCTGCAATGGACATGTATCCCTACCTCCTCTTAATATGCTTCTTACATGCATACCCTATGTAGAAGGCAGTAAAACAGAATTTTTGGTTAAAAGAATAGAATCAATCAAGCTTTACCCGTAGCACTTGGCCGGTAATTGCATCCACTTTCACTTCATATTTCAAACCTTGATCTGTTCGGATTTCCACTTCATAAAGCAGTATGCCATCGTCAAATTCCAATTCTGATTTTACGATATGGCCAGGAACACGTTGCAGCGCAATGGAGTTAGCTTGCTCCATTGAAATTCTTCTATATCGAGGATTTTGCCAATTTCCTTCCCAATAGTTTTGATTTGGATTGTTCATTCAAACATACCTCCACATCTTTTTATACTTTCTGTTCATCATATTCATATACCTATGAAAGGTGCCCGAATTCGCATGAAAAGATGAAAAAGCGCCAAAGTAAAGCGAAGGATAATGGAAAGGAGGATTTAAATGGGAAGAGATGAACATAAAACTGGCGGCAACAATTCAAATTCGTTGCCGCAAACACCAAAGAAGCAGAAAATTAGTCCAAAAAACATGATGGAAGAAATCGCAAAAGAGTTTGCAGAGTTAAAAAAGACAAACTCCGAAAAGAAAGCCGCTAAAAATAAACAGCATCGATGGCCTTAAACGATGGAAGTGAAGCGGCGTGGATCTCTCCAGCCGCTTCACTAATCACTTTATATTTCCGATCAACGAAGACAGATTAAGACCTTCAGATTCAATAATAATTCCTCGCATTCCATACTTTGTCGCTGTTTCATGCCATTCTCCCTTCTGCCAAAATACCGCCTCTCCAGCTTCCACTCGTTCACCATCGTCCATTCCTGTTCTAACGATTCCTTCACCTTCAATAACAACAAGAACTTGAGGGACAGTCGCCTCGTGAAAACCGATCACTCCACCAATTTCCAAGTCAACAATCCCTACATGTACCGGCTGCTCTGTCATCAATATTTTGCGCATCACCATTTTCGAATCGTATTGCGTTAATGACTTTCCCTCAAGTTCTTCTAAACGAATTATTTTCAAGATCGTTCCCCTTTCGAAATGAAGTAAATCTTTTCTTCATAGCAACTCATTTTGTATTGCTTCCTCATCCAATATCCGTTGTTCTTCAATCCAAAGTGCAACAATCTTATTGAACAAAGAAGGCAAAGCTGTTGGTAAGCCATGGCCAATACGAGGGATGACAAGCTTACAGCAATTTTGATTGGCAGAAGTGATTTGGTCAGCTGACTTCTGCATGATCCCTTTTTCCTTTTCACCTACAGTTACGAGCATTTTTGTTGTACTTTCCGAAAACGAAATAGGAAGAGTGAAAGACATATTCTCTTGTAGTACTGTACATAGCGTCTCTTTTTTTATTTTCAATGTTTCCTCATAGTACTTTTCAAACCATTCCCCTTCCATATGAAGCTCTTTCGCCTGCATTCTCGCAAATGTTCTATTTTTAATTAACGGAAAAGATAGTTTGACAGTAGGAGTAATGAATGGCAGTAATGATTTTTGTGGAATGATGAGTGCACTATTAATGACTGCAGTCTCAAACAATCGTGGTTTTAGTGAGACCATTGTTAGACCGATTTGTGCACCGATTGAAAAACCGATTAAGTGGACAGGTCGATCACCTTTTATAGATTCAATCAGCTCAATTAACTCAAGTGCGCTTTTCTCGATTGAAAATGCGGTTTCATCATTCCGGCTACTATGGCCAGCTAAAGTCGGGACGATGCAATGGTATTCTTTGAAATAGTCTACTTGACCGTCCCACATCCATCCGCCGACACCCCCTCCATGGATAAACAACAGAATTGGCTTATCCAACATTCCAAATTCCTCATAAATAAACAATATGTACGCCTCCCAATTCAAATACATCCTCTAACATTTCAACAAACTGTCATCAAAAACCTTTAATGATTGCAATAATCTATTTTGATCAGTAAAATAACACCGTCCAGACGGTATAGGGAAAGGAGGAAAATTCTCTATGAATCCAAAAAGTAAAAATAAAAAACAATTATTAGTAGAGGCAGCCTAACGCATTTTGCTAACACAAAGTTTGGAGTCACTAACATTGGAGGCTGTCGCCAAAGAAGCAGGGATTCGTAAAGGCGGATTGCTTTATCAATTCCCTACTAAAAAGATTTATTATAGAACATTGCTGCTTTATTTTTTAGTACAATTGATGAGAATTTTCATAGATATGCAGCTGAAGATCCGATTGAAAAAGGACGTTGGACGAGAGCATTTATTCGAGCCAATCAAGAAGATCTATTGAAGCATGGTGAATACAATGCCGCAACTTTGGCACAATCTGTTTTGTCGTCCGATTTACGATATGCTCTTTCAGAGAAATATAAGGACTTTGCGGCATCTCGAAAATGACAGATTGCCACCTAATAAGATATTGCTCATTCAATTGGCAGTGGACGGATTATGCTACGCACAGTTATTTCAAATCGCGCCAATCGATAATAGCGCCCAGAAACAATTATTTGATGACTTACAGTCGTTATTGGAGGATTCCGAATGAATGCCTATTTATTATTAAGCATAGCCATTGTGGCAGAAGTCATCGGCAGCTCAATGCTAAAAAAAACGGAAGGCTTCAAAAAAATATTGCCTTCACTCGCAGTAATTGTCGGATACGCAATCGCCTTTTACACGTTATCCTTGTCGCTTAAAACATTGCCTTTAGGTCTAGCTTATGCAATTTGGGCTGGTGTCGGGACGGCACTGACTGCACTTGTCGGTATCGTTTTCTATAAAGAGAACATCAATATTAAAAAAGCAACAGGCATATTGCTAATCATTGGTGGCGTTGTGCTGTTAAACAGTGGAATATAGGAGGTCGTCATAAATGAAAGGATATCTTTTCTTATGCATTTCAATCATTTCTGAAGTTATTGCAACAATGTTTTTAAAACTATCAGAAGGCTTCACGATCGTACTTCCTTCAATGATTGTTGCGATAGGATATGGATGCGCCTTCTTCTTTCTCGGTAAAACTTTGGCACACTTGCCCCTTAGTTTAGCGTACGCAATATGGTCAGGTGTAGGAACTGCCTTGACTGCTATAATAGGCGTGCTGCTATTCGAGGACCCAATTAGCATAGGTGTCATATTAGGGATCATTCTCATTATCGGAGGCGTCGCTTTACTTAATGCCCCCGCGAACAAAATGACGAAAAAGACGATATGAACTTTTCATATCGTCCCAGACTGTAGACAAGTTTCTTTTTACTTTGTCTACAGTCCTTTTGAGGTTTGTAGTCATGAGATAGGTGTTTGCCCAGCTTGGCTTGAAAACGCTTGTCACGTGGAAGGCAGTCTAAGTGCGCGACGTCCTGTCGCAACGACTGCATGACCTGCATCGTGCAAGCCCGCGCGAAGTCGAGCGAAGACCCGAATAGAACTTAGGTTCATGAGGGGACAAGCGAGACGAGCAACGCAGTATGCGAGCGTTTGTCAACAAGCTGAGACGATATGAACTTTTCATATCGTCCTTAACTTATGTGAAATACAATTCATCCCTAAATACTTAACAGCTTTTCATAATACTTTGCTGAAAAATGCTTTCGTTCGTTCGTGTTTAGGATGAGTGAAAATTTCTTCCGGCTTTCCTTCTTCTACTAAAAGCCCTCCATCCAAAAATAACACCCGATCTCCCATTTCTTTTGCAAAACCCATCTCATGTGTAACGACAACCATTGTCATGCCTTCATAGGCAAGTTGTTTCATAACATCCAAAACCTCTTTTACCATCTCAGGATCAAGCGCCGATGTCGGTTCATCGAATAACATAATTTTAGGTTTCATGGCAAGCGCCCTTGCAATCGCAACCCGTTGCATTTGTCCTCCTGAGAGCTGTTCTGGATAGGCATTCGCCTTTTCGGAAAGCCCCACCTTTTCAAGAAGTTGCCGTGCCGATTCCTCTGCGTCTCGTTGGGCCATTTTCCGAATTTTGATCGGTGAAATCGTAATATTATCGATTACCCGCATATGAGGAAACAAGTTGAATTGTTGGAAGACCATCCCGACTTCTCTCCGGATGCCGTTTATATCCGTTTTTGGGTCATTGATTTTTACACCATCTATATATACTTCGCCCGCAGTAATTTCTTCAAGAAGGTTCAAACATCTTAAAAATGTGCTCTTTCCCGACCCACTCGGGCCAATCACACATATGACTTCCTTCTCTTTAATGTCATAATCAATGCCCTTCAGAACATCCAATTGCCCAAACGATTTACGCAAATTTCTTATTTTTATCATCGCAATCCGCCCCCTGGTTCTGAACGTCTCATTGTAAAAATAGATCTTCTTGAAGAAGGGACGTAACTATTGCTAAACCTGTTCTCGATATAATTGATGAGTTTCCCGCATGCAAATGTCAATATTAGGTACAGAGCAGCAACAGTTAAATAGGGTTCCCAAAATCTTTGATAGACACCTGCCACCACCTTGCCTGCATACAGAATATCACTTGCCGCTATGACCATTAGAAGCGAAGAATCCTTTAACAATGCTATCAATTCATTGCCTAAAGGCGGAATCATCCTTCTGAACGCTTGTGGTAATATAACCAACTTCATGGCAGTGTTATGTGGCATTCCAAGCGACCGGGCAGCTTCCATCTGCCCCTTATCAATTGATTGAATTCCAGCACGAAAAATTTCCGCGTTGTAAGCAGCACTGTTTAACGTAAGTGCTAATACCCCAGAAACAAAATAACCTAAGGAGTGACCAAAAAGACTAGGAATCAGTGCTGTGTGGATTAATAGAATTTGTACCAACAATGGAGTTCCACGAAAAAAATCGACATAGTACTTTGCTGGATAGTAAAACCATTTACTTTTAGATAACTTCCCTAACCCGACGATCAATCCCAAAATGAAGCCGCCAACATAACCTGCAGCTGTCAATCCGAGAGTGACCCAAATCCCCCGAATGAATAACTCTCGGTAACTCCAAATATTTTCTAGCATTTCAAATCTTATACCTAAAAACTCCATGATCATCACCTCCTTGATATCTATGGCTGTTGCTTATCATTCAACAATCATTCCATATCAAAGCCCGTGATTTCCTTCAACTTTCCATTTTCCTTGATTTTTTTGATTCCTTCATTTAATAAATCCAGTACTTCCTTGTTTCCTTTTTTCACCATCAAACCGTAATATTCTTTTTCAAAGCTGTCATCTTCCACTGTCTTCAAATCCACGTCGGGATTATTTTTCTGGTAATCAAGGATAACCGCATTATCTCCAACAGAAGCATCAGCATTCCCATTAATCATTTCACTGATAGCAAGAGGCATTGTTTCTGCTGCAACAATTTTTGAACTTGTCTTTCCTAATAAATCCGCAACAACATGATGCCCTGTAGTGTTTATTTGGACAGAAACACGCTTATCCGCTAAATCATCGAACAATTCAACATCTGAATCTTCTGGGACAAGAATCAACTGATTGGCTATGAAATATGGTTCAGTGAAGTCAAAAGACTGTTTCCGTTCTTTCGTAATCGTAATAGAAGATACTGCAAAATCGACTTCCCCATTATCAAGCGCCGGGAATAACGGCTCCCATCCGTAATTCTTATATTCTACTTCAAAGCCGGCAGCTTCCGCGATAGCATTCACAATATCAATATCAATCCCTACAATATTTCCTTTTTCATCCATGTATTCCATCGGAGGGTACGTAGCATCCGTACCGACAATCAGTTTCTTTTTGCCATCTGCATCGACATCCAAACTGCTGCCGCTCGATGAACCACCTGTTCCACAGCCTACTAAAATGATTGTTAAACAAACAAATGCAATGCTTAACCACAATTTCCTACCCATTCTATCCATCCAATCTCCCCCTTCATTTCAACTACATCGTCGATTAATAGAATTATAAATGATAGCGCTTTCATTATCAACTGAACATTCTAAATAAGTAGATATAATGAACTTTTTCGAAATAATCCACAAAAAAACACCCATACCTTCGTTCAAGGCATGGGTTCGTTAATACATTTATAATTCTAAAATCCATCTTACTAAAGTTCTGAAAGGATAAAGAATAAGCCGGAATAGAAAAAACAAAATATCTGGAATGAAAAAAAGCGCATCCAAAATGAAATCAAAAAACGTATACCGTTCGTTTCTCGACTCCTTCTTCTTTTTCCTTCGCATCTTCATCCAATGATCCCCCTAAAAAATTGGCAATGTAACTGCAACCATCAACAAAAACAAAATAGCGATATAATTTACCGAGTAAAAGAACATCATTGTTGCCCAACGGTAATCATCTTTTGTAAAAAAACCACCAATGGACATCGCTACATATCCTATGTTCAACAGAGTAGCCAATATGACAAATGCCATTCCAAGCGACCCTAAGTAAAATGGCAAAGGCAATAGACAGGCGACATAAACGAACATTTGCCGTTTCGTCATCCGAATGCCACGGACAACAGGCAACATCGCAACATCTGCAGCTTTGTATTCGTCATACTTTCGAATCGCAATTGCAAATGTATGAGGCATTTGCCATATGAATAATATGAGGAACAATACTACGGGTACTATATGATAAGCTGGCGCGATCGCTGCCCAGCCGATTAATGGTGTAACGGCACCTGAAATACTGCCGATCACTGTATTAAGTGTATACTTACGCTTTGTCCACATCGTATACATAATGACATACGTAAACCATCCGATAAAGCCATAAACCGCGGCCTCAATCGTCGTAAAAAACAGCATGACCATACCAATTACAGAAAGTACAATACCGATTGTCAAAACCGTTTTCAATGAAAAATGACCTGTAACGGTCGGACGTTTTTGTGTTCTTTTCATTACTGTATCAATGTCGACGTCGTACCAGTTATTCAGAACTAAAGCACCACCCATTAAAACAGTGCTACCGATAATTGTTAACCAAAATAACTGGCTATTCGCTAATAATGATCCATCCGTAAAATAGAGGGCAAGCCAAAAACCGACAAAAACAGGCAAAGCATTCGCTATGAGTACCGGGCCTTTGAAAAGTGATTTCAAGTCCGCGATGAAAGATCCTGCCTCTTTTTTATCGATCCTCGCTTGCTCTTCCCTATATGAAATTTCCATTTCTTTCGTCATTGTTAACTCTCCTTGTTGGCTCTTTCAATCAATCCTTTCCTATATCATATCATTTCACCTACTGTAAAATAAACGATTGGTGTTTTAAATTTGGAAATTCAATTGTCAAAATAACGATTCGTCACAATTTATTCAAAATCAAATGATCAATAAAAACTTACGATAAAAAATTATGCCGCGAAAATGCCAATCATTAGAAATAAGAAAAATAGTAACATGTAAATCGTAAAGACGAGTGCAATCGCTCCTGCAGATACAATTAAATAGGCTTTTGAAAATGTATTCCTTGGGTCTTGCTTATCAGTTGCCCAAATGATGAGCATAACGATATTGACGATCGGCAAAAATAATAGAACGATCGTCAGTATCCAGTCTTTCAACGTCATAGACTGTTCTGTTTTCATATGTATCCCCCTTTCCATGCAGTGCATTCCGGTAATGTACTATACGGATAGCTGTTCATGAAGTTTCACCTAATTACGAGCCTTGCCGTCCGTCATGTATATCGACCTCATCCTCAGGTTATGTTAAACATAGTCGTTTGGAAAGGATGATTACAGATGCGTAAATCCCTATTTTTTTTATTCATAATTGCTTTATTTTTATTAACTGCATGCAGCAGTAAAAATATACTTCCTGAAGAAAAAGCAAATGAAGTTGTAGATACATATGGCATTACAATGATTACTGTAACAATAGATACAAAAGAGCAAAAAGAAGCGCTGAATGTTAGCTTCTCAGAGAAAAAGGAGCGTTCAGAAGCTGAATATGTCAATAAAATTGATAATGTCTATTTACATGGTGAAAAAGCGGTCAATAAACTCATGGAAGTTTTCAGCAACCATGAAATAAATCCTGATATGGATGAAACGGAACTGATTAAGAGAATATCAGAAGCATTTGAAATTCATGATTTTAAAATGATCCGTTTGCAAATCACATTTAAAGGATACGACAGTAAGGAAATAATGATGACAAAATAACTGTTAGATTATTGGTGTAGGAACTGTCGGTAGCCTTTCATAATTTAAAGAACAATCAATTATCCAAAGTTTGGAATGCATAATTTTCCAAAAGTAAAATCCCCCGCGATTTTTAGTCGCGAGGGATTTTACTTTTGAAAGCAATTAGTTTAAAGCTTTTATTTCAGTAAATTTTAATGGATTTTTCACCGTGTCAACAACGTTTTTATCTTTTGCCATTTTCACGTAAATACCTTCATTAAATTGATCCTGAGTGAATGTTTGTCCCTCAGCCAATTGAATGACAGCTGTTTTAGCAGCCGGGTCAACTTTTGCTACAGTTGTCCCTGCAATCGGAGTTTTTGAATCTCCAACGAATAATTCAAATGCACCTGCATCAACTGTTACAGCTTCGCTGAACGTCAATGTCACTTCGCTATTTTTCGTAATTACCGCACTTATTACAGTAGGTGCCACATTTTCTTTCAAATTCACTTTGCCAGTGAATTTATCCATCAGAACTGCGGAACCTGCTGCTTTAACATTTTCAACAACGACATTGCGTGGGCCAGAGAAATGATTAGTTCCTTCACTCAACTTCAATTCAACGACATTTAGTTGATCTGCTTTTACAGTCGCTTTTTCAATCACTGCAGAATCAATATTGTAGTTTGCCAGATTTGTAGCAGAAGCTGCATCTACGTTTTTATCGAACGTAATCATAACAATATTATTATCTTCAGCTGATTGTACAATTTCATCGACTGCTATTTTAGCGTCTGTAGGCAATGTAGTATCAACTGTACGAATGAAGCTTACATTTTTCATTCCAGTAATCGCTACGCCTGATTGGCTTGTGATCGAACCGAATGATAGGTTAACAGAATATACAGCGTCCTTGACATCATCATTTTGACCGATCAAATCGCTTAATGTAACACGTACTATATTTTTTGTTTGAGCATTTTTATATTCGGCTTTAACCGCTTTTCCGTTTAATGAATGAGTAATGTTTTTGGATACATAAGTTCCTGTAGCTTGCACTGTAGAATTTTCATCCAAAACAACATTTTTATCAAACGTAATATCCAAATACTCTTTGCCGTTATCAACCGTTACAGCAGTCGATACCGCTTTCGGTGCAACTGTATCTTCAGTAAAAGTAACAACTTTTGTCACTTTTTCACCTGCTTGACCACTTAGATCTTTGTAATTGCTAACAACAACGTTTTGAACGCCTCTCAGGTTTTTATTCACAGTCACTTTATATTCACGATCAGATACTTTCTCTACTGAATCAACAGTATATCCGCCAGAAACTTCAACATTTGCTGCCTTAAGTGCGTCAAGATCTTTTGTGAATTGAATGTTAAATGTTTTTACTCCTGTTTGTGCAATAGAAGAAACTGTTGGTTTAATGCCATCTAATTGCTGTTTTACAATTTGCACAGTAGTTGGGTTTGGTGAAAGTAAGTTCCCTGCCATATCTTCCAAGCCGATGAAAGTTACGTTAATTGTTTTGTTGAATTCTACTTTTGAATTTCCCAAGTCAACGATTACAGAAGTTGCACCTTGTTCAACTTTGACAGATGCCCCTTTAACCTCTTGGCCATCCGTATAAGAAAGTTGAGCAGTATGGGCTTTTACGGGCTCAGAGAAGTTAATTCTCACTTTTGTTGCAGAAATTTGTTCCGTATTCGTTATTGTAGGAGCAGTTGTATCTGCTGCAAAGCTGACGATTTCGTCATATTTTTCTATTGATTCGCCTTTTGCTGTTTTCGCATTTTGAACAACGACTTTATAGCGTTTAGAAACGGCTTTATCTACAGTTAAAAGTAAGCTTTTACCTTCATCCTCTAATTGTGCATTGGTTATTTTAAGAGCACCTTGTCCATCGATTGCACTTATTGCAACGCGATCAGCTTTCAATGTACCGTTATCTTCAAATAACGATGCAGGATCTACATCATAATTGAAAGAGACTTTCACCTGTGTCGCACTAACCGCAGCAACTTTTTCAACTGCTGGTGTAGCAGGTTCAGCTACAATAATCGTAAGTATTAAATTCTCAGCTTTGTTATTTGCCTGATCAACAGCGCTGTATGTTACTGTATAAGTTCCCGGAACTTTTGTATCGATTGCGTTCACTTTTTCGCCTGCTGCGTTTGTAATAACGGATGTAACTTCAACTTTTTCGTCTTTATTATCTGTTGCAGTAACGACTGGAAGAGTGAAGTTTGCATCATATTCAACTTCGATCGTTTTGTCTCCGTTATATACTAGTTTAGGTGCTTCTGTATCCACCTCATCTTCTACTTTCAACGTGGAAGTTTTATAGAGGAATGAAGCGAACTGACCGCGTGTTGTTGAATTTTTAGGATTGAATTGCGGTGCCTTTGGATTTGTAATGTCGAAGTAATCCAATACATCGATGTACGGTCTTGCTTCAGCTTTCGCTTTAGCCAAGTCAATAACATCTTTGTCAAATTCTTTGCTTTTCACAGTTGTTACAAGATCTGTTTTGTTAATAGAATCATAGGCACGTACTAAAACGATAGCCATGTTTTCACGTGTGATTTCATTTCCTGCACCTAATGTGCCGTCTTCATAGCCTTTGAATACACCATTATCTTTTACGATCGCAGAGTATTTTAATAGTTCATCATTTGTTTTAGATGTATGATCTTTAAATCTAGGTTTCGTCTTGTAATCTGTCGGTACTTCATAGCCTAAAGAAACAAGCCATTTCCCCATCATTTTCACAACATCAGAGCGTGATAGTGTTTTGTCCGGTTTGAACGTTCCATCGGCATAGCCGGTAATAATTCCTGCTTCTGTTAACGCACCAATTGCAGGTGCATGTGTATTATTATCCGCCACGTCAGAAAAACTTGCTGCACTTGCAACAGTTGGTGCTACAGCAGATGCAATTAATGCCGCAGAAGCTGCTCCTGCTATGAAATTACGATACTTTGCTGGTTGATTGACCATTAATAAACTTCCTCCTCTGAGATGTATAGAATTTGAGAGTAATTGCTTCCCATAAACTAATACCCTCGTTTAACAGTATTAATCTATTTTCCTAAAAATGATAGATGTAATTATTGGTTATGTTGCCAGACTACAATTCTACTGATCTCATTTACTGAAGGAGAAACGCCACTTTAGTCTTCTTTCTTTCTGTTTCCTCTTTTCAAAAACATTTGATAGATCGGCTTCAACGTTTTTGGCGATAAATCAATATTCTTTTCATGCGCATATTTGATAGCATGTCCAAGTGCAATCGTCATCGCGCCTGCTACACTCGCGCCAGCAACCATCCCTGCTCCTGGCACAACTTTTACGATTTGCCTAAAAACAGTCTTCCCAATGTTTCCAACGATCGTGGCGATTATGAGCTCTTTTGCACGATCTTTTGTGATCGGTTTACCGTACAGAGTGGATAATTTCAGCATAAGGCTCACTTGCAAAGCGGTGAGCGGCACAAAATCAGACCCCGGTATCGGGACTGCGCCAATTGTCGCAGCAGAAGCGCCGGCGCCAAGGATCCATCTATCTGCGATGGCGCTTTTGTTTGCCATATTTGCGGCCATTAGTATGTCTTTTTTTTTCAGTTCCAATATGTCCAATATTTCCCTTTGAAGCATTCCCATATTTTCGCCTGTTCGTGATGAAATCGGAGCGACAGGGAAATCGTAGTTCGTATGATCTTGTATATATTTCACCAAATGCGGAATATCGTCCGCCGCATCGATTTTATTTAAGACAATGATGATATCTTTATTCACTTTCGCTATTTTCTTCAATGACATCAGTTCGGTTTCCGATAAAACTGTCCCGGCTGCATTCAAGAAGAATAAAATGACATCTGCATGCTTATAAAATTTCATCGTTTCCGCAGAATGTTCATTATACACATCGTCTAATCCAGGCGTATCTACAAAGATGATGTTTTCCTTATAAACAAATTTATTGATTGCTTGTGTCTCACCAGGCTTTGCACCAACTTGTGCAACATCCGCGCCCATTAGCCGGTTAATTGTCGACGATTTGCCGGCGTTCACATCCCCAATCATCGCAACTAATATTTCACGGCTAAGCTGCTCATTAATTTCAGCAGACTTTTCATCAAAAATTTGATCGAATTCCTCGTCAGACATCCATTGTTGATTCATCCTGTTCACCCTCTTTCAGATCTTACTATACATACGAATAAATCTTATAAAAGATTCAATCTCCCTTATTCATACCCGTATTTCGAATGAAATATGTTTTTGTCATTACCAAACAAGTTTTTCACTATTTATTACGTTTGTACCATTAGCGTAAGCGACTATTCGTACTAAACAGTTCGATTACTGTTATTTGGATATCCTGAAGTAATGTCGTGTGTCAGCAGCCTGGTCATTCCCTCAACTATCCGACCAACTTTTATAAAACATAATTGCCCAATGTTAGTTTTGCAACAAAAAAGCCATCACAATAAGTGATAGCTTGAACATTTTTTTAAGCATATCGGCGATGCACTTTTTTGCCGTCATACGAAAAAATGATTTGCTTATTTTCGATATACGTTTCCAGATGGACAATCCTTCCCCAAAGTTGATGTATATATGGAAGAACGTTTTCCAAATAAGGGATATCCAATTCCGTCTCCTCATATTTATGGACTAAATACAATTCACCATTCCGCACATAATCCCCATCATGGACGACGATATATGGGAAGCCGCCATTTACCCGCTGCGCGATTAAACGATTTCTCACTTCTTCAAAATCTTTATCCGAAATTGTATATTGGCTTCCTCTATTTTCAAAAACGTATAAGTCCTCACTTTGAATTAATTCTTTCGTTAAATAGTTTCGGATGAATGAAATGTCCGAATCCATCTCTCTCACTTCAAAAATCTTTTCTCTCCCAGAACCGGGTTTTACTCCGAATTCCTTCATCTCTTCCGTCGGATGATCGTAGCGCCTCTCGATATCTTCGAAAATCTTTAGCCCCAAATAATACGGATTAATTGATGTGCGAGAAGGCTGAATAACATTTGCATTTAACTTTGAGTATTCGATCGTCTCGTCTGATGACAGATCCAATTCCCGCATAATGCGTTGATGCCAATAGGTGGCCCAGCCCTCATTCATAATTTTTGTTTCCATTTGCGGCCAGAAATAAAGCATTTCCTCACGAATCATCGTTAAAATATCGCGTTGCCACTCCTCGAGCTCTGTACTATGATGCAATAAGAAAAGGAGCAAATCCTTTTCGGGTGCGGGAGGAATCTTTTTTCTTTTATTTTCAAACGATGGCTCGCTTTTTTTCTTATAATCCATCTCCCATAAATCATCGTAAGGCGTCTTCTTTTTTTCAATTCTTTCTATTGTTTGCTCTTCTTCCTCTTCAAGATCCGTTCTTATAATGGAGGGATCTATATGCTCCTGTATTGCAAGCACTGCGTCGATGAACTTTTCTACTTCATCTTTGCCGTAGATCAATTCATATTGCACAATGCGTTCGGCTGTAGCTGTCATGCTTTCAACCATATCACGCCTCGTATTTGAGAAGCGGACATTGTTTTTAAAGAAATCGCAATGCGCTAATACGTGGGCGATGATGAGCTTGTTTTGCACTAATGTATTGCTGTCAAGCAAAAATGCATAGCATGGGTTCGAATTGATAACTAATTCATAAATTTGGCTTAATCCTAAATCATATTGGAGCTTCATTCGATGAAATTGCTTCCCAAAACTCCAATGTGAAAAACGTGTCGGCATCCCGTAGGCTCCAAATGTATAAATAATATCAGCAGGGCATATTTCGTAGCGCATCGGATAAAAATCTAGCCCGAAAGATTTTGCAATCTCTGTGATTTCTTGAATCGCCTTCGTCAGTGCCATTTGTTCCATCATACCGTTCCTCCAAGCTCCATGCTTTTTTGGAAAAAGGCCTTCAATGCATAATACACATCCCTGTTCTCTCTTAATACATAATGCCGAAACTTCGGATTATCGATTTTATTATAAGATGACATTAATGTTGAATACCGCCCGCGCTCATTCACTTCCCCATATCCGAACATATTGCATAGTCCCATTAACTCCTCTACTAACGACATACATTTCACATTGTCAGAAGTCATATTTTCTCCGTCAGAAAAATGAAACGGATAAATATTATAGCGGGACGGGTCGTATTTTTTCTTGATCAATTCCAATGCTTTTTCATAAGCGGTTGAACAAATCGTTCCTCCGCTTTCCCCTTTCGAAAAGAAATCTTGTTCTGAAACAACTTGCGCTTTTGTATGATGTGCAATGAACTCAATATCAACCTGTTCATATTTCGTCCGCAAAAATCTTGTCATCCAATAATAGAAACTTCTCGCCATATACTTTTCAAAATTGCCCATTGAGGCACTTGTATCCATCATCATTAGAACAACAGCATTTGAGTGTGGCTTCTGCACATCATCCCACGTTTTAAAGCGCAGATCATCATTGTAAATCGGCATGATATTTGCTCTGCCTTCCATTGCATTCCTTTTAATGGCAGCAATGATCGTCCGCTTTTTGTCAATATTCCCAATGAGGCCTTTTTTTCGGATATCGTTGAATTCGATATCTTCATGCACGATGTCCACTTGTTCTTTCTGCTCCATATTCGGCAGTTCAAGCTGCTGAAATAGCGTCTCTTCTATCTCAGCAATTGATATTTCTGCCTCATAATAATCATTACCCGGCTGATCACCAGCTTGTTTTCCGTTGCCAGCGCCGGGCTTTCCATCATTTGCAACGACATCTCCTACTTTGCTATCTCCGTTGCCTTGCCCTACATGCTTTGATTTGTCATGGTTGTAACGAATTTTATATTCATCCAATGACCGGATCGGAATTTTAATGACGTCCTTGCCATCTGACATGACGATACTTTCTTCACTAATTAATTCCGGAAGGTTTTTCCGGATCGCTTCCTTGACCTTTTCCAAATGACGCTTTTGATCTTGGTGGCCTTTTCTGTGCAGCGACCAGTTTTCCTGTGAAACGACAAAAGACTCGATTGATTCATCCTGCATTTCATTTCACCTACCCCAGTCCACTCATTTTTATAGTATATGCAAGGACTGGAACACTATTGAACTGTTGTCACCTATCTGTTGCGATTCTCAAAAACCGTCTAATTGCGAATTTTTTTGCTATCGGTTCAAAAGACTTCCTACATATTTTAATAGCTCATTCGCAGAAACAGAATTGTAGCCATACTCATCAATTAACCTTGCCACGACTTCATTGACCTTTTTCAAATGGGTTTCATCTGGTGTCGTGGAAGACGTTGTAATTTTAACGACATCCTTTAAATCTGCGAAAAGCTTTTTCTGAATCGCCTCTCTTAACCGTTCATGTGAGTTGTATTCAAAGCGTTTTCCTTTCCTTGCATATGCCGAAATACGGATTAAAATCTCTTCCCTAAACGCCCGCTTCGCATTTTCCGATATGCCAATCTGTTCCTCAATCGATCTCATTAATTTTTCATCCGGATTCATTTCTTCACCCGTAAGAGGATCTTTCAATTTATGTTTATTGCAAAATGCTTCCACATTATCAAGATAATTATCCATTAACGTCTTCGCGGATTCTTCATACGAATAAACGAAAGCTTTCTGAACTTCCTTCTTCGCAATCTCGTCATACTCTTTCCGAGCAATGGCAATATAATTTAAATAGTCCTCTTTATTTTCCTTTGAAATGGACGCATGCTGATCAAGCCCCTCTTTCAAAGAACGCAATACATCCAGTGCATTAATGGCATCCACTTCTTTACGAATAATCGCTGAAGAAATCCGGTTGATCACGTACCGTGGATCAATGCCGTCCATACCTTCATTCGGAAACTCACGTTTTAACTCCTCTAAGTCTGCCGAATTAAACCCTTCTACACTTTCCCCATCATACAATCTCATCTTTTTTACAATATCGATCCCTTGTTTCTTGGAAACTTTCAACCTTGTCAATACTGAAAATATCGCCGCAACTTTTAAAGCATGCGGTGCAATATGCACATGCGCCATATCACTTTCCTTAATCATTTTTTCATATATTTTTTCTTCTTGACTCACTTTTAAATTATACGGAATTGGCATCACGATAATCCGTGAGTGCAAAGCTTCATTCTTTTTATTCGAAATGAATGCTCGATATTCGGTTTCATTCGTATGTGCGACAATTAATTCATCCGCACTAATTAACGCAAATCGTCCAGCTTTGAAATTGCCTTCTTGGGTTAGCGACAATAAATGCCAAAGAAATTTTTCATCCAACTTGAGCATTTCTTGGAATTCCATCATTCCACGGTTTGCCTTATTCAATTCCCCGTCAAATCGATATGCTCTCGGATCAGATTCGGATCCATACTCGGCGATGGTGGAGAAATCGATGCTTCCCGTTAAATCCGCGATGTCTTGCGATTTAGGATCTGACGGCGTAAACGTTCCAATGCCGACACGCTTATCTTCTGAGAAGAAAATCCTTTCGATGAGGACATCTTCAATTTTCCCATCATACTCTTTTTCCAATCTCATCGTATTTAAAGGCGATAAACTTCCTTCAATACGTATCCCAAATTCATCATAAAAATCATCTCGTAAATGCTCTGGTATTAAATGGAGAGGATCCTCATGCATCGGGCACCCTTTTATAGCGTATACCGCCCCCTCTTCCGTCTTTGAGTATCGTTCCAAACCTTCTTTTAATAATGTGACGATCGTTGATTTCCCACCGCTGACAGGTCCCATAAGCAATAAAATCCTCTTTCGCACATCTAATCTTTTCGCAGCCGGATGAAAATACTCATTGACGAGCCGCTCAATCGTATCTTCGAGTCCAAAAATATCATTTTCAAAAAAACGGAACTTTGTATAACCATTTTCCTTCGTTATACCATGGCTTTTAATCATTTCATACACTCTTGAATGCGCCGTTTGGGCAACTTCTTTCCGTTCTTTTAAAATGTGCAAATAATCGGCAAAAGTACCTTCCCATTTCAACTTGTTCTCTTCTTCACGGAAATGTTCGACTTTCCGCAATATATCCATTCATTTCCCTCCATTCAGGGCCTGGTTTCAATTATTGTATGCCGTAATGCTCGGTAAAATGAGGCTTGGAAAAATAGCTCATTTATTTTCCTAATTCCCATAAACGTTCATGAGCTCCCACTTCCAAACCATTCATGAAAACATGCTAAACAGAAAACTCGCGTAAAACACATAACAACGTATAAACATCCTTTACATTCACTTAAAAAAGCATATAGAGAGTACAAACTCTCCACATGCTTTTGTAGGGCTCTTATTCACTGGCAGGATACAATTTTTTCAAAAACGCAACAGATTGATGGATCAATTTCTTTAAAATATCTATATCAATATCATCGACCTTATTAATATAAACACATGATTTCCCAGAAGTATGTTTTCCAAAATCCTTTAACAAAGTTTCTCTTTCTTGGTCTCCTGTTGCAAAATAAAGGCTGATTTTCGCTTTGCGCGGTGAAAAACCAACTAACGGGGCATCCCCTTCATGTCCGGTTTTATAAATATAATGATAAGAACCGAAACCGATAATGCTCGGCCCCCACATTTTTGCTTCATAACCTGTCTCTTCAGTAAAAATATCAAGGAGCCTATACGCATCCTCTTTCTTTTTCTTGCTTTCAATAGCTTCAATAAACTCGACAACACTATCATCTGTTTCTTTCGTCTTTTGCTCGTACATTTCACTTCACTCCTTTGTAAAATTTGAACGTTTTGCATATAAACAATGTATGATGAACATTATAGAACGTTTGAATAGCTATGCACTGAGAAAACAATCGACGATTTTCCGATAAGCTGCTGTAAAAGAATTGTTAGGTATACTTAATGCGACTTATGTAGCGTGATCATTTTTGAAACTATTGATGCATTCAATCTATGCCCTTATCGTATTCATACAGCTTTATTGCGCCTAACTTGTAACTTAAAAGTTATATGGACTCCAAAGCATTGTTGATCATTGACGAAACGGAAGATTTTAGATCTACTCTCAGTTATCTGAATGATTCTATTACTTGATATTGTGTTACAATTATTATAACGTATAAAGCTACAATAATTTCTATTTTAAATTATCTTGACTAGGGATTTTTTTACTTTATAATTAGATTGATTTTACACCAAAAGTGTTGGGATGCAGTTAGTAGAGTTAGGCGCTTTAGTGCTTTGCTTGACTGTCGGAGCGCTGCTTTCGACTGCAGCCTAAAGCTAGACGATACCTTAAAAGGAGTGGTGTTAGGGTTGGACAATAAGCTGAAGTTATACGGCTTTAACAACCTCACAAAGACACTTAGCTTCAACATTTATGATGTGAGCTATGCAAAAAGTGAGCGAGAGCAAAAAGATTACATCGCCTATATCGATGAGCAATATAATTCGGAACGATTGACGAATATTTTGTACGATGTAACAGAAATTATCGGCGCCCATGTTTTAAATGTCAGCAAGCAAGATTATGACCCTCAAGGGGCAAGTGTCACCATACTTATTACGGAAGAAACGCTGCCAGTTGCATTGATTGATGAATCGTGTAACCGCGGAGAAATCGAAATATTGAAAACTCGCGATTCTGTCGTCGGGCATTTGGATAAAAGCCATGTCACCGTCCATACGTACCCTGAGTACCATCCAGATAATTCGATCGCTACGTTTCGCGTTGATATTGAAGTTTCAACATGCGGGGAAATCTCTCCGTTGAATGCTTTAGATTATCTCATCGGCAGCTTTGATTCGGATATTATAACGACTGATTATCGTGTGCGTGGTTTTACGCGAGACGATAAAGGGAAAAAATTATTTATTGACCATAAAATGACGTCGATTCAAGATTATATCGATCAGGAAACATTGCAAAAATACGATGCAATCGATGTAAATGTTTATCAATCCAATATTTTTCATACAAAACTGCTAATTAAAGACATCAATTTGCAAAATTATTTATTCAATACAGATGTGTACGAAATTCCTCCTAAGGAAAGGCTACGCATCACGAATAATTTGCGCAAAGAGATGATTGAAATTTTTAGCGGTTCCAATATATACGAAGAGTGAGCGTTTGTCATGAAAAATCTTTCACAACATAAAGCCCCTATTATGGAGGCACTTAACAATTTTAAACAAATGCGTGTCGTTCCCTTCGATGTTCCTGGCCATAAACGAGGTCGAGGCAACGAGGAACTGACCGCTTTTTTAGGCGAAAAGGCGATGGCGGTCGATGTTAACTCCATGAAGCCTTTGGATAATTTGTGCCACCCTGTATCCGTCATTCGAGAGGCTGAACAACTAGCAGCTGAAGCTTTTGGAGCAAAGCATGCTTTTTTCATGGTGAATGGCACAACGTCCGCCGTCCAATCAATGGTTATGACTGCATGCAAAGCGGGAGAGAAAATTATCATGCCGCGCAATGTGCACCGCAGTGCGATCAACGCTCTAATTTTGAGCGGAGCCGTCCCAGTATATGTAAACCCGGGCGTGAATCGTGAATTGGGCATTCCTTTAGGGATGGCAGTTGAAGATGTGAAACAGGCGATCCTTGATCATCCCGATGCGAAAGCGATTTTAATTAACAACCCGACATATTACGGAATTTGTTCCAACTTAAAAGCATTGACAGAGCTTGCCCATGAACATGGCATGTTAGTGTTAGTAGACGAAGCACACGGTACACATTTTTACTTTAATGATGCTTTGCCGATTTCTGCTATGGCAGCGGATGCAGATATGGCTTCCGTCAGCATGCATAAATCCGGGGGCTCCTTAACACAAAGCTCATTTTTACTCATTAATAATGAAATAAGCGAAGGTTATACTCGCCAAATTATCAATTTGACCCAAACGACTAGTGGATCATATTTGCTGCTCTCCTCCCTTGATATTTCACGGAAAAATTTATCTTTGAACGGTCAAGAAATCTTTCGGAAAGTGGCTGAAATGGCGCAATATACGAGGGATGAAATCAATAAGATCGGCGGTTATTACGCATTTTCAAAAGAGTTATGCAACGGGGATACAATCTATGATTTCGATATAACAAAACTGTCCGTCCATACGCTAAATATCGGTCTCGCAGGTGTAGAAGTTTATGATATTTTGAGGGATGAATATGAGATTCAAATTGAGTTTGGAGATATCGGCAATTTGTTAGCATACATTTCGGTCGGTGATCGACGCTTGGATTTGGAGCGTTTAGTTTCTGCTCTTGCAGAAATAAAGCGTCGCTATCAAAAAGACAAAAGCGGTTTATTCGATCATGAATACATTACACCTCAAGTCGTTGCAACTCCACAAGCTGCTTTCTATGCACCGAAAGAAAAGTTGCCGATCCATGATAGTGCAGGACGAATTGCAAGTGAATTTGTCATGGCCTATCCGCCGGGCATTCCAATTTTGGCACCAGGTGAAATGATTACGAAAGAGATTTTATCGTATATACAATACTGCAAAGATAAAGGAAGCTTTATGACAGGGACGGAAGATAGCAATATTGAATATATCAATGTGTTGAAGGAGTCGGAGCAATGAATCTTTGGTATACAGAAGATCACTCACCGAATGTCCGGTTCTCTATGAGGATAGATGAACATCTTTATACCGGGAAAAGTGAGTTCCAAAAAATTGATGTCTTCCAAACAACGGAGTTCGGTAAAGTGCTCACATTGGACGGCTATGTAATGGTAACTGAAAAAGATGAATTCATTTACCATGATATGATTACCCACGTTCCGATGGCGACGAACCCGAATATCAAAAAAGTGTTAGTAATTGGTGCTGGTGATGGTGGAACGATTCGCGAGCTGACAAGATATGAAACAATTGAACAGATTGATATGGTTGAAATCGACCAGTTAGTCGTTGAAGTTTGCAAAAAGTATATACCTCAAACAGCAGCAAAATTGGACGACCCGCGTGTCCATTTGCATTACGAGGATGGTTTGAAATACGTACGGTCCAAGGAAAATGAGTATGATTTAATTATCGTCGATTCAACAGACCCTTTTGGTCCAGGCGAAGGCCTTTTTACGAAAGAGTTTTACGGAAATTGCTACAAAGCCTTAACTGAAGACGGTATTTTAGTCAATCAACACGAAAGCCCCTTCTATACGGAAGACGCTTTGGGCATGCAACGAGCTCACAGACGTATCCTTGGGTTCTTCCCTATTTGCAGTGTATATCAAGTGCATATACCGACATATCCTTCAGGACATTGGCTTTTTGGATTCGCTTCAAAAAAATATGACCCAGTATCGGATTTGAAAGCGGAAGCTTGGAATGAACTCGGAATACAAACAAAATATTACAACACGGATATTCACGTAGGGGCATTCGCTTTGCCTAACTATGTAAAGGAGCTTTTGAAAGATGCTGAATAAAAATATCGAAACATTTATCGGCTGCGATCAAGAGTACGATGAATCGAACATCGTCATATTTGGTGCCCCTTTCGATTCTACGACATCTTTCCGCCCTGGCACCCGGTTTGCGAGCAAGGCCATGCGAAGTGAGTCATTCGGAATTGAAACGTATAGTCCGTATCAAAACAAAGATCTTGAAGATATTGCCGTTTATGATGGCGGTGATTTGGAATTAAGTTTCGGCAATACAGAAAAAGCTTTGCATCAGATTGAAACCTATACGAAGCAGGTCGTTCAAGACGGGAAAATTCCTTGTATGATCGGCGGCGAACATTTAGTAACATTAGGCGCCGTGCGAGCAGTTGCAGACATGTATCCTGATTTGCATATTATTCAATTCGATGCACATGCAGATTTGCGTGACGACTATTTAGATGAAAAGCTTTCCCATGCAACGGTTATTCACCGAGTTTGGGACATTGTCGGGGACGAAAAAATCTTCCAATTTGGCATCCGGTCAGGTGATCGTTCAGAATTTCTATGGGGCAAAGACCATGTTTTCACAAACAAATTTAATTTTGATGGGTTAGAAGATATCGTAGAACGCCTAAAAGGAAAACCTGTCTACTTGACGATCGATTTAGATGTTTTAGATCCTTCCGTCTTTCCTGGCACAGGAACACCAGAAGCGGGTGGCGTCAGTTTTATGGATTTATTGCAAGCCATTTTAACGGTAAGCGATTTGCAAATTGTCGCTTGCGATATCAATGAACTGTCGCCGATTTATGACCAAAGCGGTGTATCTACAGCAGTCGCATGTAAACTATTACGAGAATTATTGTTATCCATACATCCGGGTGCATAAGTTGCGTTCGGAATGTCTACTACTATTTGGGGGTGTTTTCATTGGGTAAAGCGTTAATCATTGGAGCAGGTGGCGTTGCAAGTGTTGTTGTGCATAAATGTGTACAAGTGCCTGATGTGTTTGAAGAAATTTGCATTGCAAGTCGGACAAAGTCCAAATGTGATGCCTTGAAGGAAAAATTGGATGGCGGAAAAACTAAAATCCAAACCGCGCAAGTCGATGCAGACAATGTCGATGAATTGGTAGAGCTAATTAATTCATTTAAACCTGACATCGTCATCAACGTTGCATTGCCTTACCAAGACTTGACAATTATGGACGCTTGTCTTGCTACAGGTGTGCATTATTTAGATACAGCAAACTATGAGCCTCTCGATACAGCAAAATTTGAATATAAATGGCAATGGGCATATCGCGAAAAATTCGAGGAAGCCGGCCTTACCGCAATTCTTGGCTGCGGATTCGACCCAGGCGTAACGGGCGTCTTCTCCGCTTATGCGCAAAAGCATTATTTCGATGAAATCCACCAGATCGATATCGTCGATGCGAATGCGGGTGATCACGGTTATCCTTTCGCAACGAATTTCAACCCGGAGATCAATATCCGTGAAATTACGGCAAATGGCCGCTACTGGGAAAACGGCGAATTCATCGAAACTCCGCCGCTTTCCGAAAAACGTGTTTACGATCTTCCCGAAATCGGTCCAAAAGATGTCTACCTTCTCTATCACGAAGAGTTAGAATCGCTTGCACAAAATATTAAAGGCATTAAGAAAATCCGTTTCTGGATGACGTTCTCCGAAAAATATTTAACGCATTTGAAAGTGCTTGAAAATGTCGGCATGACTTCGATTGAACCAATCAATTTCGAAGGACAAGAAATCGTTCCATTGCAATTTTTGAAGGCCGTTCTCCCTGATCCGGCTTCCCTTGGACCTCGTACGAAAGGTAAAACGAATATCGGCTGTATTTTCCAAGGTGTGAAAGACGGTGAAGAGAAAACGTATTACGTCTACAATGTTTCCGATCACCAAGAATGCTACCGTGAAGTCGGTTCGCAAGCAATCTCCTACACGACGGGAGTTCCAGCGATGATTGGCGCCATGCTTTTATTGCAAGGCGAATGGAAAAAGCCCGGCGTCTATAACGTGGAAGAATTTAATCCGGATCCATTCATGGATGCATTGAACGAATACGGTTTGCCTTGGCAAGAAGATTTCAACCCAGAGTTAATCGATTAATGGGAGGCATGCGACAAATGAAATTGAATTTCGATCCGACTGCTGTCCCTTCCCCTTCTTATGTTGTCGATGAAAAACTGCTCATTGAAAACTTGGAGCTATTGAAGTCGATAATCGACCGAACGAACTGCAAGATTTTATTGGCACAGAAAGGTTTTTCGATGTATTCCGTGTATCCGCTAATTGGAAAGTATTTAAACGGTGTAACATCGAGCGGTCTATTGGAAGCGAAATTAGGGTTTGAAGAAATGGGAAAAGAAGTCCATACGTACTCCCCCGCTTTTTCGGATGCTGAGTTCGATGAAATCCTATCCTATTCGGATCACATCGTTTTCAATAGTTTTGATCAATGGAGGAAATTCAAGGATCGTGTAAAGGGATACCCTAAAAAGATCGAATGCGGCATTCGCATTAATCCAGAGTACTCGGAAATTGAAGTCGATCTTTATAATCCTTGCTTTGCGTTTTCCCGATTTGGCGTCACTTTGGAAAACTTTGAGCCCGATGAATTGGACGGCATTAGCGGGCTTCATTTCCATACGATGTGTGAACAGAATTCGGATACGCTTGCTCGGACAATTGAAGTTGTCGATGCAAAGTTCGGCAAGTATTTGAAAGATATGAAGTGGATCAATTTTGGAGGCGGGCACCATATTACCCGACCTGACTATAAAATCGAGACGCTCATTGAATCGATTGAATTCATGAAAAATAAATATGACCTTGACGTCTATTTAGAGCCAGGTGAAGCAGTTGCTTTGAATACCGGATTTTTAGTAGCAACTGTTTTAGACACGATGCATAATGGCATGCCGATTGCTATTTTGGATACTTCCGCATCTTGCCATATGCCAGATGTCTTAGAAATGCCTTATCGACCTGAAATTGTTGGGGCAGGCTTGCCAAATGAAAAAGCGGTCACTTACCGATTTGGCGGTCCGACTTGTCTTGCGGGAGATGTCATCGGGGATTATTCTTTCGATGAACCACTAAAACCTAATGACAAGCTTGTTTTCTGTGATATGGCTCACTATTCAATGGTGAAAAATAATACGTTTAACGGTGTCAATTTGCCATCCATCGTATTGAATACTGTAGAAAACGGTCCAAAAGTAATTAAAGAATTCGGCTATGAGGATTTCAAGGAACGTTTATCTTAATATTAAAGAGTTGCCTGCTCCATAGGGAGTAAGCAACTCTTTAATATTCTTTCCATATTTGGCTCCATTGAAAACTTAAACACTTGATAAACCTCTCAAATTTGAAGAACCAAAGATAAGCAAAAGAAGGAAAATGATCAATAAAACTTTATTAATAAATTGCCTTGCATCAAATTGCGGACTTTCCGACATTTTTCCCCCTCCTAATCAATATCCACTTGTTGAAGAATCCCGTTGAAGACTTCCTCTAACGTTAAAGCTCCGTTCTCTCTCAAAAAGTTCTCCATTTCATTTTCAGTTTTATTCTTTTTAAATGTACCAAGCAACGTAACAGCTATAACTGGTTCTTCACGAAAAAGAGATACATAATCTACTTTTAGTTTTCCAAATAAGAGAAGAGTAGCTGTGACAATTTCGAGATCCTTCCCTTTGAAAAGATCTCCTAAAGTGTACGGTTTGTTCGACCGATTCCAAAACTGTTCATCCATTGCTCTCCACATCCTCTTGTATATTGTATGGGAGTTGGCTTGCTCATGTTCAACAATTTGCATCTCATTCTATTTTCATGTAAGATCGCTATGTCAAAATAATTCATAGTAGAGGTGTAACAATGAAAAAGGTATACATACTAGCGATTGGACTTCTCATTCTTTCTGGCTGTGCTTCAAAGGAAAACGAACAGTCTAACGAGTCGCCTATCGTAGAAAATAGTGTTGAAGAACAGCAAACAGAAGGCAACAACGTCGTCGAAGAAAATGATACAGATGACAGCAAGGTAGTTGAAGGAAACGAAACAGAAACGATCGAAAATCAAGATGATCCTGTCCTATCATCCTATGAGGAATATAATAAAATTGAGGAAACGATCGATGCAGATCAACTTACATCTGAAATCTTGACAGATAATCAAAATAAAAGAGTTATCCTTTTCAAAGATCAAAATTCGGTAGAGATCTACAAGAGTATTTACATTAAAAATAGCCGCCATTTAAAAATTATCCAATTAGAGGGAGACGGTCTATTATTTAACGGAACGATTTAATTATTCAACGGTAAATTATTGAAAAACCCCGAAACGCAGCTTGCATTGCAAGCCGTCCCATCGTTTCGGGGTTTTTATTATTTAATTAATTGTCACCCATTAGCAGGACTAAGAAATCTTCAGATACGTATGTTTTATTTTTCTCAAGCAATTCCGGAGCAACTTGGAATTGCCTTACGCTTTTATTGAATCCGTACATTTTTTCTCCACGAGTAATCGTAAATGAACGGTTTCCTTTTGTTATAAGTGCTCCATTCAACTTAGGCTGAGATTCAACGCGATAACCTAATTCTTCTGCCACTTTTCGCAACGGTATCATTTTTACGCCATCCTTCATGTGATGGTCGTTTTCAATGATTGTTTGTACAGCTTCCATTTCGCTTGAATCGGAATCTGAACCCTCATCCGGCTTTTCTGCAGCATCTTCTTTCATTTCGTTTAATACGATGATTTTATTCGGTGATGTTTGTGGCGGCAAGCTTCTAGTCGTCACCGAATAGAATACGATCAATTCATTGTCTTTAAGCTCTTCTTTGCCGATTTTTTCACCTTGTTGATTTTCAATGATGGTTTGATCACCAATATTCAATTTCAATTCCTTATCATAACTTAAATAATCCTCGTCAAACTTGCCAACTTTCACGGAGCCTATTTCTTTTTCATCGCTGACGAAGAAAAGTTCCGGAGTCGGTTGAGGCGGATAGATCATAATCATTGGCTTGTTTTTATCATAGAAACCTTCAACATGCATGCCTTCCTTAAGGTCAGAGGCTTTCATAGCATCGGTTGTATTTGTGTTAAACAACAATGTATCTTCATTGATGCGGAAGTTGGTGATTATTTCTTCATCTCCGACTACAGTGACCATCAAATCCTTATCACGCGTTTCAATTTTCTCAATCGTCCCTCCGGCACTCAAAAACATTGATGCGTCGGCATGCTTTTCATCATTCACTTGTTCTTCAGCATTTACCGTGTAGGCTGCGACTGTCGTTCCCGCCAATAATGCGGCCATTGTGATTGTGCCAAATTTTCTCATGTAAATCTCTCCTTCATATAAACAGTTTCATAGAATGAGACGGAAATCTATAGTTAAAGTTACAATAAAATTTTAACTCGTACAAGATTCATTGATTAATTGACCACTTTTCTGTCTGCTCCTGCCTTCATTCCACTCACAAAAATAAAGAGGGATGCAATGATGAAGATTATCATAGAGCTTGTCCAATTTGAAGTGACATCATGTAAAAGGCCGAATAGAACCGGTCCGATTGCAGCTAATAAATAACCGATCGATTGTGCCATGCCAGATAATTCAGCTGCCTCGATATGGGTGTTTGTCCGTAAAGTAAAAAACATCATCGCAAGTCCGAATGACGAACCGCCAGCGATGCCAATTGCAATCATCCATACAGGAAATAGGGCGGCATTGCTGAACATAACTCCGATGTAGCCGATGAAATATAACAGTGTTGTACCGATTACGATGACTCGCTGATCTTTCAATTTACTTGAAATAATTGGTATGATGAACGTCATCGGCAATTGAGATAGCTGTAATAAGGAAATCATTAAGCCAGCTTTTTGTGCGTCCATCCCCGCCCCTCCCATTACCTCTGGGAGCCATGCTGAAGTCGTATAAAAGAGCAATGATTGCAGTCCCATGAAAAAAGTGACTGCCCACGCAAGCGGTGAACGCCAAAGTGATACTTCTTTCTCCTCTTTGCGTTGAACGTCCAATTGCTTTTGGGATGTATTACTTTTTAATTGAGGAAGCCAGAACAATATAGCGATCAATGATAGGATTGCCCAAATGCCTAATGCTCCTTGCCAGCCGAATGATGTCTTTTCAACAATCGGCACACTAATTCCAGAAGCGATCGTTGCTGAAATGTTCATGGATATCGAATAGATTCCTGTCATCAATCCGATATGTAAAGGAAAATTCAGCTTTAACAATCCCGGCAGCAGCACATTGCCAAACGCAATTGCAATGCCGATCATAAATGTTCCGATTAGCATGAAAGGCAACGAACCAATGGAACGGACGATAATGCCAACTGTTAAAACACAAAGAGATAAGAATAATGTCAGCTCCATTCCAAACCGTTTCGAAAGCTTTGGAGCAAAAGGTGAAATTAGTGCGAAAGCTAATAAAGGGATTGTCGTCAAAAATCCGGCAAGTACATTTGACATGCCCAACCCGTCACGAATAGGAGCGATAATTGGCCCTACCGATGTTAATGGTGAGCGCAACGTCGAGGCAATAAAAATAATCCCTGCAATTAAAAGGATGATCTTATTTGACCACGGAATTTTTCTTGATGTAAATGTATTGTTTTGTCGTTCCACATAATCGTCTCCTTGTTGATTGAATGATACCTTGACCTTGTTTTGTCCTTCAGCATAGTTTGATCACCCTATCAAACACTATCACTTCCATCTGACAGCCCAAAACTCAATCTGAGTAAAAACTTCATCATGTAAAATATTCGTAAGTCTTTTGAAAGCTATAGGTTCTGCTAAAACGATCTCTAACATTTAACGAGCATATCATAGAGATTCCTTTTCGGACAGTCAATTTACTGTTCATCTTTTTGTGTTTGTCTATGCCTTCCATTTTAACATAGTAAAAACGGATCCCCCCAGTCCGTGAGATCCGCTTTTAGTTGGAATTAGTTTAATCCAATTTGAATAGCGATTCGCTGAACGCCTTAATTCAAACTGCCAAACAGTTCCATTATTTATATTGAGCCGTTAAGACAAGAGAAGATAGGATTGAAACCGCCTGTTCCATTTCCTCTTCTGTAACTGTCAACGGTGGCAATAACCGAATAACATTTGAGCCTGCTTGCACAAGAAGCAAACCGTTTTCTTCCGCCTGTTGTATAATCGAGGCAACTTCTTCCTTGCACTTAATTCCTAATAGAAGGCCTTTTCCTCGAAGTTCAAATTGGTTTTCAGGTAATATTTCACATAGTTTACTAACTAAAAAGACAGACTTCTTTTTGACATCTTCTAAAAACTGCTTATTGAACACTTGCCCGATCGTCGCCGAGGCAACGGCCATAGCCAAAGGATTCCCTCCGAATGTTGTGCCATGTGATCCAGGTCCAAACGATTCATATAGCTTCGCTGTACCGATCATGGCACCGATTGGAAAACCACCGCCTAATCCTTTCGCAAGTGTAAGTATATCGGGCTGTAAAATCGTTTGTTCGTATGCGTATTTTGTTCCTGTACGTCCTATACCAGTTTGAATTTCATCGACGATAAGCAAAATGCCTTTTTCCTTGCATAGACAAGAAATTGTAGCCGCAAATTCTGGCGTGATTTCATTGACGCCCCCTTCACCTTGGATGATTTCGAGCATAATGGCTGCTACGCTATCATCTACTGCTTCCTCCAATGCATGGCTATCATTAAACGGCAATGTCTTAAATGTCTGCAATAATGGCCCAAATCCACTTTTCACTTTATCTTGGCCCGTTGCTGACATGGCTCCGAATGTACGCCCATGAAAAGATTGTTCAAACGTTATAATCGTACTCTTTGAGGTATGCTTACGAGCCAATTTAATAGCCGCTTCGTTCGCTTCTGCACCACTATTGCAGAAGAAAGCGTGGGCGAAATGCGTTCCTTCTATTAATGATTGGGCCAGCTGTTCCTGTTCAGGGCTCTCGAACAGATTGGAAATATGCATAAGCTTTTCACTTTGCTCTTGAATCGCATTGACGATTACAGGATGTGAATGGCCTAAACTTAACACTGCAATACCGCTTGTAAAATCAAGATAGCTTTTTCCCTTATCATCGATGACCGTCGTTCCACTTCCTTTTACGATATGGATTGGCCGTCTCGCATAATTGTTAAATAATGCACTCATACGCACACCTCTTCATGTGAAATCATTGTGCCCTTCAATTGCTGATCTGTTATTTCAACGGAAGGGATCCCTTCCTCAATGCAGCTTAACGCCGCTTTCACTTTCGGAATCATTCCACCATAAATCTCCCCAGCAGCAATCCATTCATAGATTGCCGACGGTGACGCTTTTTGCTGTACATTACCGCTAATGGTTATGCCTGGAGTATCCGATACGAAGTAAAGTAACTCCGAACCGATTGATTGCGCCACTTTACTTGCAACTGTATCGGCATTAATATTGAGGGGGTGACCGTCCGCTGTAGTGCCGATGCAAGAAATAACAGGTACAATGTCTGCTTGAAGAAGTTTATCAATTAAAAAGTGATTGACTAACTCAATTTCTCCAACATAGCCGTACGTTTCTTTATTTAACATTTTGCAAGACAGAAGTTTGCCATCAAAGCCGCTTAGACCAATCGATTCAATGCCGGCTTCATTCATCTGATGGACAAGCGCAGTATTCACTTCACTGATTAGTACTTGATTGACAACTTCAATTGATTGGCTACATGTAACCCGAATGCCGTCGATTGAAGTGGAAACAATCCCCTTTTTCTCCAAAGCGGCATTGATAGAAGGTCCTCCACCATGAACGATAATCATTTCCATCCCGTCATTGCGCATTTGGCGCAATCGTGCGAAGAATGATTCTTCCAATGAATCGATCATACTACCGCCTAATTTGATGACAACACGTTTATGAGCGATACGTTGCATTAATTTGGACATAGTCATAAGTCAAATCGCACCCCCATGCCAATCCAATTCCATCTCCTATGTTTAAGTCTACGATGATTTTCACTTCAGGCTGTTTTAAGTAGACGAGCAGCTCCTCTTCAGAAAAGTTTGCTGGCTCCCCTCCATGAACGACAGTAGTCGGGCCAATTTGTATGTGGATGTCTGAAGGATTTACCGTCGCCCCGCTATAGCCTACCGCGGCAATGACGCGGCCCCAATTTGCATCGCATCCAAAAACAGCAGTTTTAACTAACGGAGAACCGACAACTGTTTTTGCAATCTTCCTCGCTTCGCTATCCGAAATAGCGCCATTTACTTCAACTTCAATCAATTTCGTAGCACCTTCCCCGTCCTTTGCAATCATTTTCGCAAGATCTTGCGATACCGCATGCAAAGCATTCAAGAAGATCTCCCATTCAGGATGAGAAGGTGTCAACTGTTCGTTTTGCGCCATTCCGTTTGCCATGACGATGACCATATCGTTCGTTGACGTGTCGCCATCCACTGTAATCGCATTGAATGTAACATCTGTCACAGTTTTCAACGCCTCTTGAAGATGGGTCGCTTCAATATTTGCATCCGTCGTAATGAAACCTAACATCGTTGCCATATTCGGCTCAATCATCCCTGAACCTTTCGCTGTTCCGGCAACGACCACTTCCTTGCCATCAATTTCAACGCGGTATGATGTATTTTTTGTCACCGTATCGGTTGTTAATATCGCTTGTGAAAACTGAATGGAACTTTCGAGCGTATTCGTCGGTTCAAAAGACGCTATGCCAGCTACAATTGGTTCCATATTCAACTTCTCTCCTATGACGCCTGTAGATGCTACACCGACTAAATCAGGAGATATGCCAATCTTTTCTGCTGTTTTTAGTTGCATTGTCAATGCATCTTGCATACCAGCTGTTCCTGTACACGCATTTGCATTGCCGGAATTGATAATGATCGCTTGCATTTTTCCGGTACTTTGAATAAGTTCTTTTGTGATGACTAACGGAGCAGCTTGAATTGCATTCGTTGTAAACACACCGGCCGCATTCGCAGGTACATCGCTCACTAATAAAGCCAAATCATATTTTTTATGCTTTAAGCCGCAGTGAATGCCGACAGCTTTAAATCCTTTAGGCGAAACGATATTCATACGCGATATTCGTTTTATCCTCTGAACTGCAATTGTCAAGATCGCTCTCCTCCTCTTATCAATTCCTACTTGGTACGATTGCGTTTCATTTTTCATGGTGCTTCATCGAGGACATTTTTCTGAATGAAGTTAAATGAATAATGGAACTTGTTCAAGCCCTGCCTTTTCGTCGAAGTTAAATCGAACATTCATATTTTGAACCGCTTGCCCTGCAGCCCCTTTCACTAAATTATCGATAACAGAAACAATCGTCGCGCGATTCGTCCTTTCATCCACCTTAACGTGAAGATCACAGTAGTTTGACCCGTACACCTGCTTCGTTCCGAATTTCGCTATATCTTCAATCACCCGAACGAAAGGCATATGTTGATAGGTTTCTCTCAAATTACAAATAAGGTCAACCTCAGTTATCCCATCTACCAACATTGCATAGGTCGTTGTCATAATACCCCTTGTCATAGGTGTCAAATGTGTCGTAAATGTAATTGGGGATTTCATGCCCCCGAAAATTTCCATTGCTTGCTCTATTTCTGGAATATGTTGATGTTGATGGATTTTATAAATTGATAGGTTTTCATTTGTCTCACTGAAGTGTGTCATCGGACTAAGCGCATTCCCTGCGCCGGACACTCCACTTTTCGCATCAATGACTAAATGAGACACATCTATTTGCCGTTCTTTTAAAAGCGGCAATATGGATAAGAGTGCTGCTGTCGGATAGCATCCGGGATTGGCAATAAGCTGTGCCTCCCGAATTGATTTTGCATTCCACTCGGTTAAGCCATAGGCGCTTTTCTCGATTGCCTCGATCGGAGCGGGGGCTTTTTTATACCATGCTTCATAATCAGACAAATCCTTCAAACGAAAGTCGCCTGACAGATCAATCAACGTCGGCCCTCTATCAAGTAGCGGAGGGAAAAGCTTGCTCGTCACCCCTGCGGGTGTACTCGCGAATATGACGTCGTAAGTAACAAGCCGATCGAAATCAATCTCGTTTAGCGGCTGATCGTATAAGTCTGTCAAATGCGGATATTTGTTTGAAAAAATCGTTCCTTCCTCCGAAGAAGTGAATAAATCGATTTGTCCGACTTCCGGGTGTTCATGTAGCAAACGGATCAATTCAAGCCCGCCATAGCCGGAAGCACCAATGATTCCTATTTTCATATTGCCCACCCCTTTATTCAATATGGTTAGTATACGCATGTATATTTATAAAGTCAACTGTATTATTATTAAAATTTGAATTTAGTACGAATGGAGTAAAAATGAAGTTTTTAGAAGACTGTAGAGGGGACTAAGGATATTCCACAAAAATTTTTACGTATTACTGCCCCTCCTCATTATTCATCCTATATACAGTGACACGTACCTGCTTGATTGGCTATGGATTTATTCACCAAAGACTAATAGCTTATTCACATTGCCCCTTTTCGAATTGATTTAAATGCATATTAACTTCATTGCCCGATTATGCTATAATCATATTGGTAACAGGTCATAATAGCAGCTATATAATTCTCGAACGCATTACGACTGAATAGGGAGGGTACTGCAATGGATTTATTGAAACTGAAAGATAAGAATGTTGTTGTCATGGGAGTGGCAAATGAAAGAAGTTTGGCTTGGGGAATTGCCAAGTCGCTGTTTGAAGTCGGAGCTAACGTCATTTTCACATATAGGAAAGAACGCTCTCTGGCGAAGCTTGAAAAAGCGTTGGAAAGCCATGGCTATGAACCAAAAATGGTCGTACAATGCGATGTAAATGAAGATGAAAGCATTCAACATGCATTTACATTAATTGGCGAAACAATTGGCACGATCCACGGCATCGTCCATTCAGTCGCTTTCGCCCATGCAGAAGATTTGAAAAACGATTTTGTAGAGACGACGAGAAGCGGTTATGCATTTGCGCAAGATTCGAGCGCTTATTCCTTAATTGCAACTGCTCGTGAAGCACGTCGTTATATGGCGGAAGGCGGCTCTATCATAACAATGAGTTATTTAGGTGCAGAACGTGTTCTTGATGGCTACAATGTTATGGGAGTTGCAAAAGCAGCTCTTGAAGCTTCCGTCCGCTATCTTGCAAACGATATCGGAAAAGACGGCATCCGGGTAAATGCCATTTCAGCTGGAGCAGTACGCACCCTATCTGCAAAGGGCGTTCCTTCATTTAACACCATTTTGGGCCAAATTGAAGAAAAAGCTCCTTTGAAGCGAAATATTACACAAGAAGAAGTTGCAAAAATGTCAATTGCCATGTTAAGTGATTTATCGAGCGGTGTAACTGGCGAAGTGATTTACGTCGATGCGGGCTATCATATAATGGGATAAAAAAAGGAGCTGATCAGCTCCTTTTTTCATTCGCCTTTCATAAGGCTCTTATTCCCTTTTGTTAAAATACTTTCATATTCGATATATGCATATATATCTTCCTCAATGGCGCTGCTAAATCCGCTCAATTCTTCTATTGTCAAATCCTCAATTGCCTTTTTCTCCATCTCACAATATATAATGATCTTGCCGACAATTTCATGTGCATCACGAAATGGTGTACCTTTGCTTACTAAGTAATCGGC
Organism: Sporosarcina contaminans; assembly: GCF_042679045.1. Lineage (NCBI taxonomy): Bacteria > Bacillati > Bacillota > Bacilli > Caryophanales > Caryophanaceae > Sporosarcina > Sporosarcina contaminans. The sequence continues at coordinate 47,059 of NZ_JBHTLT010000131.1, forward strand.
CACTTCTGTCGCATTCAAAAATCCTGCTTTAATAGCCGCCTTCATCTGATCAGCATTTACTGTCAGTGTGTCAATCATTTTCGACATTATTTCCATGCAGTCCAATACTGTATCAAGCGCATCGAAAAACGGCTCTTTGTCTTCCTGCATATCTTTATTGTACGTAAGCGGCAGCCCTTTCAAAGTTGTCAATAAAGAGAATAACGAGCCATACACTCTTCCCGTTTTGCCGCGGATTAGTTCTGCTGCGTCCGGATTCTTTTTTTGCGGCATTATGCTGCTGCCTGTTGAATACGCATCCGCCATCGTTATGAATCTGAATTCTTGGCTGCTCCATAATACCAATTCCTCACTTAAACGGCTTAAATGCATCATGATGATCGAAAAATTAGACATAAGCTCGAGCATATAATCGCGGTCACTAACCCCATCCAAAAAATTATCGACCGGCTTTGCAAAACGAAGCAATTCCGTCGTTACTTGGCGGTCGATTGCGTGCGTTGTCCCCGCAAGTGCTCCACATCCTAAAGGATTTTCATCCAATAGCTCCAATGCATTTTCCACTCTTTTTTTATCTCGCTTGAACATTTGCTCGTAAGCCCCTAAGTGATGTCCAAATGTCACGACTTGTGCACGCTGCAAATGAGTGTAGCCCGGCATTATGACATTGTTCGCCTTCCCTTTTTCATGCAAAGAGTCGATTAACGTTTGAAGGCTATCAATCACTTCCGTTGCTTTATTTTTTGCGTATAAGCGCATATCAACAGCAACTTGATCATTTCTGCTGCGGGCAGTATGTAGCTTCTTGCCTGTCTCGCCTACTCGCTCCGTTAGATGCATTTCTATGAATGAGTGAATATCTTCAAAGTCGCCTTCGATTTTCAATTTTCCCGATTCAATATCGGTCAATATCGATTCAAGACCTTGAACTAATAAATCTCCCTCTTCGGGTGATAAAAGATCGCTATGCACTAACATCGTCACATGCGCAAGGCTACCAGCAATATCTTCTTTATATAAACGATGGTCAACCGGCAATGATGTATTGAACTGCTCCATAATTTCATCCGCACGGCTTGTAAAACGTCCACCCCATAACTTCATGTATCATCAACCTCCGTTATGTATTTTTATTCATTTTATTGTATTATAATGAATATTTACCTTCATTGCAATGGAACTCCCCTATTTCTTCTATAAAAAAGTTACCCGTTACTTTTTAGTCAAACTCATCTTATTTACTTTCAATAGCCATTTTCTTGCTCAAAGCTTTATGGGGTGCTATGCTAATCATATCGAATGAAAACGAGTGATGACATTGAACAACAACGAATCAACCTTATTATTTTTAAATTTCCAATCCCTTGACAGCTATATGTCAAGGGATTTTGTTTCCTCTGGGAAAAATATGTTGGAGGTTAGAAGATGAATAAAGAAAAGCATTCCATTGCATCCGTTTTTGCCATCTGGATCAGTTTAATGAGTAATATTGTTCTCACTGTGTTGAAAATTATCGTCGGAATTTTATTCAATAGTCCCGTGCTGTTAGCAGATGGCTTCCATAATGCCGGTGATGTCGTTGCATCGGCAGCTGCGCTTACTTCCATGCGCATTTCGCAGCGGCCTGCTGATGACGACCATCCTTATGGACATGGCAAAGCAGAAGTGATCGGCTCTGGAATTGTGGCGATCATCCTAATCATAGCTGCAATTTACATCGGCATTGAAGCGATTTCCACCTTTTTCGAGGAGCCAGCAAAAGCGAGCAAAATTGCATTGATTACCGCAATTATTTCTCTCGTATGGAAGCAATTGCTTTATGTCTATACAATGCGGGTCGGAAAAGAAACGAACAGTAAAGGATTAATCGCAACCGCATATGACCATTTGGCGGATGTGTACGCTTCATTAGCTGCAGTGCTCGGTATAGGGCTTGCTTTAATTGGAGATGCATATGACATAGCATTCCTATCGTACGGCGATCCGTTTGCTGGTGTCATCGTTTCGATTTTAGTACTGCGTTTAGCATATGAAATCGGAAAAGAATCAATCGATATATTAATGGAGAAAAACGTTAGCTCAGAACGTTTAAAAGAGTTTTCGGTTTTAATTCGCACCTTTCCGGAAGTGAAGAGAATTGACAGGCTTCGCGCTCGCGAACATGGGCATTATATTTTAGTCGATGTGCGGGTTGGTGTACCAGGCAATTTGACGATTCAAGAAGGCCATGACATATCGAGTGAAATCCGTAATGCGATTTTAGAAAAACATCAGGATGTAGATGAAGTGCTCATCCACTTAAACCCGTGGTATCCAGAGGAAGAAGAATGAGCGGATCCTCCCGCGGATATGTATAATAGTAAATGAAAGGAGTGCAAACATGATTTCAAAACAATTGCAGCAATATATAAACCAATTTGACCGTGATGAACAAATTGCATTATTTCCGATCGAACAAGAATTTGCTAAACAACAAAATGTTATGGATGCCGACAGCAACGTCATTGATAAACGATGGACATTTACATTGATTGAAAGATGTGTGAAGGAAACGGAAGAGCTGAAAAAAGAGGAAACGGCGGCCTTTATGGAACAGCCAATCTCCTTTTTATCGGACAATATGGATGAATTCCTCTATGTCGAATCGGATCATTTTGACATGATCGGAGTCGATGGCATCGCCCTTGAAGTCGATGATTTATTTGGAACATATACTGCCCTATTCGGATTAAAGCTCCAAAAAAAATGGGAAGCAGTAATTAAATCCTATTTGGATGAAAAATTAGGTGAGAAAACGTACAGTGCCCTTTTCTCACCCCAAGACGGTTTATGGGAAATTAATATCCCGCTCGATCGGCTGCCTACTTTCAATCCAGAAGTTTCATTGCAAACTGCAATTGACGTTACGTATCAAACAGTGTTTGAATTGGAAACAGTCATTGAGGCGATGAATTGAAGCAATCTTTTAAAACAGACAGCAAAGAGTTCATTTACACGTATGTCAGGCACAAAGATGAACATGACCTTTGCAAATTAGAGATGAGGTCGTTTTTCGGATACGATAGCGATTCGAACGTCCTCATAAGTAAAACAGCAATCGATCCGAGTCGCAGCCCTTTCATGAAAGAACGGCTTGAAGTTTTAATTACTTGTAACAGCTTTGAAGAGCTTATGTCTGAAGCAGAACGATTTGTTTCTCACAAAACATTCCGGGTCACTTGCTTGAATACAATAGATTTAGGAGACACAGAAAAAATCGGCCACAACAAAAGGCGTAAAATGGAAAAGGCGATTGGCGAAAAAATTACAGGAGAAGCTGACTTGGATCATCCCGAAACGCATTACGGCTTCGTACTTTTGGATGGCGTATACTACTTTGGAAGTGTAGAGGAAAGTGTTCCTTATTGGCGGTTCCATCAGCAGAAGCCTCATATGTATTCGACAGCGCTTAGTACCCGTGTTGCACGTGCGGTTGCCAATATCGCCGTGCCCCATCCTGAAGGTGTAAAGGCAATTGATCCTTGCTGCGGCATCGGAACCGTTTTAGTCGAAGCCCGCTCGATGGGCATTGATATTGTCGGCCGAGACATTAACCCGTTAGTGTGCATAGGATCGAGGAAAAACTTGTCCCACTTCGGTTTGGATTGTGAAGTTGTAAAAGGTCCCATTTCCGAAGTGACCGATACATATGATGCGGCGATTATTGACATGCCTTACAACTTATTCACCCATATTACAGCCGAAGGGCAATTGGGCATTCTAAAAGATGCTAGACGGATAACAGAAAAATTAGTCGTTGTGACGATCGAAACGATTGACGACATGATCGAACAAGCCGGATTTAACATCGTAGACCGTTGTGTTGCAAGGAAAGGTACGTTTGAGCGGCAAGTGATTGTTTGTCTCTGAAATAAATAAAGCGGGTGGAAGAGTAACTTTCCTGCCCGCTTTTTTGTGTCTTAAATCTATTCACAAACCACTATAAATCCTGCAGCTAAAATAGATTATACCCGATTTTAAACAGTGACAAGAAGCCTTATTTCATCAAGCGTAAAGCACACCAGTATGCAGACTATCTGCGCCAGTAAATCTGCAATGCACGCCAGTATTCATGATACCTACGCCAGTAAATCGATCATGCTCGCCAGTCAATATACCAACTAACGGCCTTATTGGGTCAGCAACCCGACACGGGATTAATAAAATCCTTTTTTTCTACTACGGCTTATCTTCACTGAATCACTTATTTATGATCATCATTGAATATCACTATAAACAATAATTTCAAAGTCTATTTAGATCACTTTTAATTGCCGCTCTTTTATACACGTCAATCATTCCCCAAACTGCAAATATTACAAAGATCGTGATCGTACCCCAAATGATGCTATTCTCAATCCTTGTTGGGCTTGTTGTAAAAATTTCACCCATTTGATTAAGGAATTCAGGTGTAAAGAGATTCGCATGCGTTAAAATGATAACTAAGATAACAAGCGATGCGACTTGATGAATTGTAAAAAATGTTGATAGCTTATATGTCCATTGTTTTTTAATCAGTTTATTAATTGTTAAAGCAATTTCTAATCCAATCAACAAAACGATTAACGGCCAAAAGGATAGAAGTACTTCTTGATTGAACGCTGTCGTTACCATTCGCAAGCCATTATCGCCATTTTCATATATGCCTATTAAATGATTGGCATAAAAATAAGTCGTTCCCCACATCGCTGTCCAAGCTAAGCCACAAGACAATTCAAAGCTTTTAATCATCTTATATTTCGGAACATAGATACTCTGCTTTAAATCCTCAGGTGTCCACGGTCGAAAATTCGATGATAAAGGGGAATGTTTCTTAACCCCGTCTGCACGCTCGGCAATCACAAAGACTGCAGTTATCCAAAAAAATGTATGGATAATCACATTGATGACATTCCAAATCCCCTCTCCCATAATTACAAGCATCGTTTCCAATACTGCACCCTCATCGACTGGACTAAAAACTTTCACCGCAACAATGGCGATAAATGAGCAAATAGCTGCGATCGGCAAGCATAGCTTTAGTAATGTAGTGTACGCTTCATAATACTTCGGTCCGATTAAATGCATTGGTTTTTCATTATATTGACTTGCTAAAACAGCAGGATTCCCCAATGTTTCAAGTACCCGTTTGACATCATCTTCTGAATAATCTTCAGGCAACATATCATAGATTGTTGATTCTAATTCCAGCGCAATGTCATTTCGGGTTTTATCTGGCAGCCTCCGAGTGACTTCCTGAATGTACAGTTTAATTAAATCCATCTGCATCATCCTCCTCTTTTAAAACTTCATAAAGTTTTTTTGTATTTTTTATCCATTCTTCTTTAATTTGTTGAAAAACAATTTCTCCTTCCTGGCTTAATTCGTAATATTTTCGTGGCCTTGCACCGGACGTATCCCAAAAACTCACCACTAACTCTTGTTTTTCCAACCTCCGAAGCAGAGGATATAGTGTGCTTTGTTCGATTTCCACCCCAAGTTCTGCAAGCAATTGCACAAGTGAATATCCATATTGAGGCGTTCGTAATTGACTTAAAACCGCCAACGTCAAGTTTCCCCTTCTTAATTCAGTTGAAAGCGAATCGATAATTTGGTCCATCCGTTTTCTTCTCCTTTATACTGTATGACGTACATTATTATTTATACTGTGCATTATACACTATTGTGAAAAGTAAAATCAAAACATTTGAACATCCAACATCAAAAAATCCAGCCACATTGTGATAGCTGGATTTTCGATTAATTACATCCTTCAAATTATGACTTTATTGACTACGTTTTATATAAGATGGCATTCAAATATAGTATAATTTTGTATGTATTTTTAATAAAGGATGTGAGTTTATGAGTGATTTAGAAAAAAGCAAGCTCATAAAGCCACCATTTCCCAAGCTACGATGTTTTTCTTTCAAACCTATTACGATTTTTTAGGAGAGGGTTATTTTGAAGAAAAGCATCGAAAACAATACACCAAGCTTACTTTTATTAATTCTACTAGTAGGCTTTCCACAAATTAGTGAAACCATTTTCAGTCCGTCTCTACCTTCGATTGCAAAAGAATTTAACACTTCAACAAGTAATGCACAACTTACGATGAGTGTGTACTTTATCGCTTTTGCCTTCGGAGTATTTTTCTTTGGAAGATTATCCGATAGAATTGGCCGTAGAAAGGCAATGCTAGTCGGTTTATTTTTCTATTTTATTGGAAATCTACTTTGTCTGGCATCCAATGGGATATCGGTTTTATTAGTTGCACGTTTTGTTCAAGCTTTTGGTGCAAGTGTTGGATCTATTGTGACACAAACGATTTTACGAGAGAGTTTTTCTGGTGTACATCGTCATAGATTATTTGCCAAAATTTCAGCTGTACTCGCTTTCTCGCCTGCCATCGGCCCATTAATTGGCGGTTTTGCTGAATACTACTTTGGTTTCAAAGTTGTATTTTGGGTGTTGGTCGCAATGAGCATTGCATTATTTTGCTACGCATTTTTACGATTACCTGAAACCAAGCCTGCTACTATTAGATTGCAACTTCTGCTTCCAATTATAAAGCGTATGATAACAAATCAGCGCCTATGGTACTACGGTATATTAATTGGTGGATTAAACGGTATATTGTTCAGCTACTATACTGAGGCACCTTTTATATTCATTCAATATTTTTCGTTAACGAGTGCAATGTTTGGCTTTTTAGGAATAATCGTTGCAACCGCTACTATCTCAGGTGCAATGTTGTCCAATCGACTTGTTAGCAAAATAAAACCAGAGAAAATTATTATGCATGGATTAATCATTCTGATCAGTGGAACAATACTCGCTTGTTCTACACCGCTCTTACCAACGTTACAATTACCAATCATGATAACCAGTGTGTTTATTATTTTATTTGGTATAGGAACAGCTTTGCCAAATTGTTTAAGCTTGGCTCTAAATGATTTTCAGGATGTTATCGGATCTGCCGGGGCGATCTTTAGTCTATGCTACTATTTACTCGTAAGCGCTACAACATATGGGATGAGCGTACTTCAAAATGGTACAATACTAGCAATGCCATTATACTTCTTACTGTTGGGCTTTGTTATGCTTTTAATAGGATTCCGCATACAAAAATAAAAAAGGATTACCTAAAAAAGAACAGTTATGGACAAACAAATCGTTTTCCATAACTGTTCTTTTATCCATGTATCATATGAACGTCAATAACTTTTACCGATCAAAAAATGCTGGAGCAACATTATAACCGCCCCAGCAACAATTTTTTACTCTGAAATCTTCACCGCATAATCAGCTAACAAACGTGCGCCATATCCCGTCGCCGACTTTGCATAATAGCCGGATGGTTTTGACTTGCTCATCATTCCAGCCATATCGACGTGCAGCCACTTGCTGCCTTCAGGAACGAAGCGTCGAAGGAAGAGGGCCGCCGTAATGGAACCACCAAAATTCAATGAGCTAATATTGTTCATATCCGCATAATCACTCGATAATGTTTTGTCATACTCTTCTACTAATGGCATCGGCCAAACGAAGTCCCCGTTTTCGTCACCTATTTTCTTCATCGCATAAGAGAGCTCTTCATCGCCAAACACACCGCCAAGGGCAGTTCCTAATGCATTGACAATTGCTCCAGTCAATGTAGCAATGTCTACAATATATTCGGCATTCAATTCACCAGCGCGAATTAAAGCGTCCGCTAAAATAAGGCGCCCTTCCGCATCAGTGTTGCCAATTTGAACAGTTAGGCCGTTTTTATAATGAATCACTTCACCTGGAAGGACAGCCGTGTTGTCTATCGTATTTTCCACCATTGGAATTAGCGCCACGACATTCACCTGCGCTTTTGTTTCAGCCAATAACTGCATTGCACCTGCAACTGCAGCTGAGCCTCCCATATCCATTCTCATGTCGCTTAAATCTTTGCCGCTCTTTAAGCTAATACCGCCAGTGTCGAAAGTGACTCCCTTACCGACAAGTGCCAATAGCGGTTTTGTTTCATCACCCTTATATCGCAGCTCGACAAAAGATGGTTTGTACTTGCTGCCTCTTCCGACAGTAAGGACTCCGTTCATTTCCATTTCTTCGATCTTTTCTTGATCAAAAACGGTCACTTCAATCCCTTTATCCTCAAGCTGCATTTTTAGCACTTCTGGATACGTTTCAGGATTTAATACATTCGAAACTTCATTCATTAAGTCGCGGGAAAATGCTGTTGCTGCAGCACGGATTTTGCCAATTTCAGCATATGATTTTGCCTCTTCCCCATCCACTTGCAATTCTGTCTTGCTTCGTTCTTCTTTCGTTTTGTAATTCAGGAACTGATAGCTGCCTAAATCCCAACCTTCAGCAAAAGCTGTAGAGACGTTATTTTTGTCCAAATTAGCAAATGCTGTTTTTAATGTTTCACTGCTCACTACAGCTTCCACTATTTTTTGTTCAGATAGATGGCGTGCGATGTCACCCGCTATAGATCGTACTTTTTCAAGTGAAGGTTTCTTCTGCTCTTTTAAAACAACGTATTGAACATCGCCGATTAATACAGAGCAAAAAGCTGCTTGTTGCTGATCGACATATTGCTGTACTGCTGCATTTCCTGTAACTTTTTCGTTTTGTGCATAGATAATATTTACGACGTTGGACATTTCCTTCTCCCCCTACTTACTATTTCGACTTCAGAAATAGTTTACCATATAGAGCGTCAATAAAGAATTATCTTTTATTTGCTAATACTAGACAAAAAGTTGCAATAGGGCCCAATATTAGCGACAGCAAAAACCAGTTCAACCCACTTCTGTTTTTTCCTTGTGCAATTCCCGCATTGATTAATGATAGAGTTCCCCATCCTACAAAATATCCGGTTTCCATTACATATCCCTCCATTTTCCATCATATATTTTTCAAAAATTCATTTGCTTCTTTTACGCTATTTGTGCATAATAACGCATTTTCCACATTTGTTACAACCCTATTTTCTATGTCAATATATTCCGAAAGTGGGCTTCTATTGAAGAACTCTTTCCACTTGTATTTTTTCTCCACTTTCTTTACCTCTTGCTGAATCGCTTCATAATTTATTTCATTAATCATAAACAGCGCTTTGTCTTTTTCGACCTTTTGAAATCGGCTGAAAAGGATGACCAACTGTTTATCATCAAACTCGTCTTGCAATAAGGGTAAAGTAGTCCCTACATTATTTGCTGCATCCATCAACTCGTCTGTCCAAAATTCATTACGATATTTTGGCTTGCCAAACAAATTAGATGCACCTCCAAAGTCTACTTACTACTACGTTTGAAGATGTATAAAGTTCCGAAAATAAATAAATTCAGTACCTTGCAATGAACAATACCATATGATATATTGATGTTACTACTTACTATAAGTCAGTACCGTTCTATATATAGTAGCGAAAGGAGGCTATATGGTGAATATCCAATTTAAAAAAGGCGTCTTAAATTTATGTGTACTCGTGCTGTTAGATAAACAAGATCGGTATGGCTACGAATTAGTTCAAAAAATTTCAGATCGGATCTCCATTTCGGAAGGTTCCGTCTACCCTTTGCTGCGTCGATTAACGAAAGAAGGCTATTTTACAACGTATTTGCAAGAGTCTTCTGAAGGTCCGCCTCGAAAGTATTATCAACTGACGGAAGCCGGACGTGAATACTTACATGAGCAACTATCAGAATGGCGCAGCTTTACTGAAGGAGTCAATCAATTAATCGAGGAGGGTGCTTCGAATGAATGAAAATCAATTTATCTATGAACTTGAACAGGCATTGAAAAGGTTGCCTGCAGATGAACGAGATGACATTATCTTGGACATAAAAGAGTATTTTTCAAACGGGCGTGAGGATGGTAAATCGGAAGAAGAAATTGCTGCATCACTTGGTTCTCCAAATAAAATTGCGAGTGAACTGTTAGAAGCTTATCCATTCAACCAGGAAGAAGTTTCCATGCACACGACAATGAGTGAAAAGATGACCATTCCAGACAATTCATTTACGAAAGTCGATATTGACGTTCAACATGGAGCGCTTTTCGTTTCTCCTTCCGATACGTCGGAGACGACAGTCGAGTTGATCGGTCAAAAGGATAAATTGGAGTTAACGGCAGATGTTATTGGGGAAACATTAAAGATTCGGTTAAAGAACAAGTCTCATTGGTTATTCTTATTTAATTTCCATACAAGGGCGGTGGCTTTGAACGTGTTTATTCCGAAAAAAGTGTATGAATCTGTCGCAATGAAATCAGATAACGGTAGAATAAAAGCACAAAAATTAATCGGACGTAACATCATGTCAAAAACAGATAATGGACGAATTGAAATCGATGAAGTCGCTTCGACCTCTTTAACAGCAGAAACCGATAATGGCAGAATCGTGATTAAGAAAGTACAAACGGACCGTCTGAAAGCGAAGACGGATAACGGGAGAATTCATATGCGTCATATCGAAGCGGACTCGATTTATGCAGAGTCGGATAATGGCAGACTCGAATTCGTTGACATTAAGAGCGATGTGACAGGAGTAACAGACAACGGCAGGATTACGTTACAAACAGAGCAATTGAACCACCATATCGATTTCCAAACGGATAATGGCAGCATTGAAATCCAAACCGATCAAATGCCTGAAAATGCAACAATCATTGCGAAAACTGGATACGGCAAAATCGATGTGTATGGGGAAAGGAACACACGCACACGATTCGGTTCTGAACAATATCAGATTCGCTTGAAATCAGACAACGGCAGAATTACCGTGAAGTGATAGCTTTCGGTTGAGCAAACGTATGCATCGATTCATTAACGTACAGCAAAAGGGGTATCAAAACAAATGGAAACTGTCCGGATCTTTCAAGAAGATATTTTCCGGACAGTTTGCTCGACTATTGATAGAGTTCATCATGTTGAAGTCTGTAACATTGTCATAATTCTCTTCTCCAACCAGCTTATTAAATTCATCTTCTCTTAATAATAGCGGTAATTAGTCTGCAGAGATCACCTTTTCCTCTTCATACACTTGATTGAGCTCTACAGCTTTATTCTTCGCATTCACTTCTCGCCCATATCGCTCAGACAATTGACTTTCCCTTGTTCTCTTCCCTAACCATCACAGTCTCTCCTTTGCACTTTTTTACGTGTTTAACCCTTTCCGAATCAAATAAAAACAAAAGAATATGATATAGTGAGACATCAATCCTTTTATGAACTATCATTCAACAACAAACGAAAAGGGGTCATACGATGGTTACGATCTTTGTCGATGCAGATGGATGTCCTGTTGTAAATGAAACCATTTCGATCGCTAAACAATTTAATTTGCCATGCAAGCTCATTTGCGATACTGCACACGAAATGCATCGAGAAGGCGCTGAAACGATCATCGTTTCCAAAGGTGCAGATGCAGTTGACTTTGTTTTAGTGAACAGAGTGCAAAAAGGAGACATCGTCATTACACAAGATTATGGGTTAGCGGCAATGGTATTGGCTAAATTGGCTCATCCGATAGATCAGAATGGAAGGCGATATACAGAAGAAAACATTGATCAATTGCTTTTCGCTAGACATACCGCACAGAAAATTAGAATGGCCGGCGGCAGACTGCGTGGTCCAAAAAAACGATCAAAAGAACTGAATGAACGCTTCTCTTTTCAATTGAGAGAACTCTGCAAAACACTTCTCAGCAAAGAATAAACCCGCCTACAGCGAATCGAACAACGAAGAGTTCGATTTGCCGTATTTCTGCGACCTGTGCGGAAATTAAGGCACCTCCGAGTTCGATTGGCCGTTTTCTGCGACCTGTGCAGAATTTAAGGCACCTCCGAGTTCGATTGGCCGTTTTCTGCGACCTGTGCAGAAATTAAGGCACCTCCGAGTTCGATTGGCCGTTTTTCTGCGACCTGTGCGGAAATTAAGGCACCTCCGAGTTCGATTGGCCGTTTTTCTGCGACCTGTGCGGAAATTAAGGCACCTCCGAGTTCGATTGGCCGTTTTTCTGCGACCTGTGCAGAAATTAAGGCACCTCTGAGTTCGATTGGCCTTAATTTCTGCGTCCTTTGCAAAAATTAAGGCGCTGTGGACATCGCTTTCTTAGACTATCATCCACATGCTAAGCGTTTTCAAGCCAAGCTGAAGAAACTCCTATCCTTTACAACAAACCCTAAAAGACTGAAAACCCTGCTTGCAGTGGCCTTTCATAAACAGTTTGCCACTTACATACAATACCTTACGATCTTTTCAATCACTTTCCATGCTGCTGTAATCCCATTTCTTTTGCAATCAATTCATACGAACGTAGTTTATCCTGAAAATCGTAAGCGATCATGACTAACATCACTTCATCCGCCTCATACACGGCAGACAACTCTTCAATTTGGCGGCGGACCGATTTCGGTGTTCCTACAATCATCCTTTTACGATTTTCTTGGACACGCTTTTGCTCAAAATGACTATATGAATAAGCCATTGCCGTTTCTGGTGAAGGAATTCCTTTCGAAGACATCCCCTGTTCTGACATAAGCATAGAAAGAGTTAACGATGAAGCGATCCTTTCAGCTTCTTCCTCCGTTTCTGCACATGCGAAGAAAATGGCGACTGCCTGCTGTGGCTTCGGCTGACTGTTAGACGGCTTGTAACGTTCACGGTAAATGGACGCACAAGCTTCACCCCCTTCGCCATTGATAAACTGCGCAAACATATATGGCAAACCTTTTTCAGCTGCCAACAATGCAGAGTTTTGACTGGAACCTAACATCCAAATTGGAGGATTGGTACATGTGACTGGGGTCGCTTTCAATCCAACATACGGGTGATCGGAAGGAATACTGTCATTTAAATACATGATCATATCATCGACTTGCTGTGGGAATTTATGGACATCCCGATATTTGCCGTCATGCAGCGCATATGTAGCCCTTGGCATCCCACCAGGAGCACGTCCAATGCCTGCATCGATTCTTTCAGGAAAGAGTGCTTCCAGCAGTTTAAAGTTTTCAGCCACCTTAAATGGAGAATAATGTGTAAGCATAACTCCACCAGAACCGATACGAATCGATGATGTAATAGAAGCCAAATGAGCCATCAATATTTCAGGGGAAGAGCCTGCTAACGTCGTAGAGTCATGATGTTCAGATACCCAGAATCGATGATAACCCCATTGTTCTGCTTTTTTCGCCAACTGAACAGTATTTTGCAAAGCCTCGGTTGCATTGCTCCCTTCAGCAATTGGCGATTGGTCTAAAATACTCAATTTAATGGACATGTCAACATCCTCCTATCTATTGTTGACCATTGTACACAAAGTAATTTGTAATCTCATAAGAATTGCCTCATCAATTGTTTGCACGGACTTTTAAGTGGTAAAAGAATAAAAAGAAAATATGGAGGTTTCTTATGCCGAAAATCCTTTCTGTTAGCACCGTCCTCCCTCCTTACGAAGTGAAGCAAGAGCAGGCGGTAGAGCTGACTCGCTCCTTATTCAGCAATCGATATAAAGATATTGAAAGACTACTAAAAGTGTTTGAGAATGCGGAAATTGAAAAGCGAGATGTTTGCATGCCGCTTGAATGGTATAGCGAGCCGCATGATTTTAAAGAACGGAATGATTTATTTATCCATCATGCAGTGAACTTAGGGATTGAAGCAATCAATCACTGTTTGAACAATGGGGATGGGTTAATTAAATCCGTTTCACCATCAGAAATTGACGCAATCTTTTTTGTTTCAAGCACAGGCATTGCAACGCCAAGTATAGAAGCGCGCATTATGAACCGTCTTCCGTTCCGCGATGATACGAAAAGAATTCCAATATGGGGACTCGGATGCGCCGGAGGAGCTGCCGGAATTAGCAGGGCTTACGAATATTGCAAAGCCTTTCCGAAGGCGAATGTCATCGTTCTTTCGATTGAACTTTGCAGTTTGACTTTCCAAAAAGAGGACTATTCAAAGAGTAATTTAGTTGGCGTCTCCTTATTTTCCGATGGGGTCGCATGCGCATTAATATCAGGCAATCAATCTGAAATTGCTACTTCAGGTACTGTTCCTTCCATCCTCGGCACGACATCTAAATTAATGCCGGATTCTGAAGATGTTATGGGCTGGGATATTCAGAACAATGGATTGTACGTCATTTTCTCAAAAAGCATCCCTTCCATCATTTCAACTTGGTTAGGACCTTTCGTACATGAGTTTTTACATTCCTATCATTTGGATAAAGATGATATTGCACATTTCGTTGCGCATCCAGGCGGCAAGAAAGTGTTAGAGGCCTACGAAGCAGCGATGGGGTTTGATTCCAGCAAAACAGAAATCTCAAGAAATATTTTGCGAAACCATGGCAATATGTCATCACCAACTGTTCTTTACGTACTGAAGGAATTTATGGAAAACGAAGCTGCAGCTGGGGAGTATGGCTTAATGGCAGCATTAGGTCCAGGCTTCAGCGGCGAATTGTTGCTATTAAAATGGGAGTGAGCGGATGTTCATCTATATTCTTATGTTAGTCATATTACAAAGGATCATCGAGCTTTTCGTCGCGCGGCGCAATGAACGCTGGATGAAAAGCAAAGGTGCAATCGAAGCCGGCGAGGGGCATTATCCTTTTATGGTCGCCATGCATATTGCTTTTTTCGTCTCACTCATCGCAGAAGTAGTATTTTTCAATCGATCAGTATCCGCCATTTGGATCGTTTGGCTTTCCTTATTTGTCATTGCTCAGGTGTTCAGAGTATGGTGCTTATTATCTTTAGGAAAGTATTGGAATACAAAAATCATCGTCCTCCCAAACGCGGAAGTAGTTCGAAAAGGGCCTTATAAATGGTTGCGGCATCCAAATTACATCATCGTAGCAACTGAGCTCATCGTACTGCCCCTCCTCTTCAACGCCTATTTCACTGCCCTCCTATTCACATGCCTAAATATATGGATGATGACCGTACGAATTCCGGCAGAAGAAAAAGCGTTGGCAGAAGTGACAAATTACCGAGAACAGTTTTTGATTGAATGACTTTCTTTAAACAAGAAACAGTGAACAGCGGAGCAGACAGATGAATTTCTTCACGTCTATAAAGAAGAGAAGCGTGTCAGTAGACCTGTGGAGTGAATCCGACTGACTTCGTCAGTATATATGTGATGCACGACAGTATAGCAACTAACTACGCCAATAAACTCTAATGCGCGCCAGCTACCTATAAAGGAGCTTGGCGCGCATTTACTGTTAAGAAGGGATGCGAGTCAACGTTTTCCCCATATAACCGAACATTACTGTCAAAATTGGCGATAACAAGCAGAAGAATGCAAATGGCAAGTACGATATTGTTGACACATTCAACACATCTGTAATGAAAATGCCGCATACACTCCATGGCACTAATGGATTGACGACCGTTCCTGCATCTTCCATTACCCGGCTCAAGTTTTTATTTGCTAAACCGACTTTTTCATATTGTGATTGGAACGCTTGGCCCGTCAATAATATGGACAAGTACTGTTCTCCGATCATTACGTTTATACCAATCGCGGTTAAGGCGGATGCCATTATTACAGACGAGACTTTTTTGAGCAACATTTCAATTTTCGCAAGCAATGTTTGAACGATACCTAAAGTAAATAACAATCCGCCCATGCTTAGCGCCAATAGGACGAGACCGACCGTAGCCATCATACTTTCCACTCCGCCTCGTGACAATAAAGCATCTACATCTGCCACCCCCGTCGTAGACTTAAAGCCGAAAAACAGAATTTCTAACACTTCGGAAATAGCGAAACTTTGGTGGAAAAATGAAATAATGACAGCGACCGCTGAACTGATGGCTAAAGTGAGCAATGCCGGAACTTTTTTGATCGTTAATACAAACAAAAGAATTAACGGGATAATTGCGTACCAATGAATCATGTTTGTCTCTAACAAAGTATTTTGGAACAATGCAATCTGTTCGAAATCATCTTTCTTGGCTCCTGGAGATAGTATACCGAAGAGCAAAAGTGATAAGAAAAATGCGGGCACTGTCGTCCATCCCATATTGCGGATATGCTCAAATAGATCAACCCCTACGATGGAGGAAGCCAAGTTTGTCGTATCCGATAAAGGGGACATTTTATCTCCAAAGAATGCACCAGAGACAATTGCTCCCGCAGCAATCGGCAATGACAGGTCAAGAACATGCGCCATACCGATAAATGCAACGCCAACTGTTGCGACTGTAGTCAATGAACTCCCGATGGAAATGCCGACAATTGCCGTAACGACAAAAACAATTGCAAAGAAAAATGTAGGTGTAATTAACTGAAAACCTGTGTAAATAAGAGTTGGAATCGTACCTCCTATCATCCAACTGCTAATTAGAATACCGATAAAGAAAAACAGAAAAACTGCGCCCATTCCAGCTCCAGCGCCATCTATCAATCCCTTTTCGAGATGTTTAAACGGAATTTTTTTCGTTAGCCCATACGCTATCAGCAATAATATCGAAAACAGAATCGGCAAATGCGGAACTGATTCGAATTTAATAATACTGACGCTAATTAATATGATAATTCCTATCACAAGCAGAAACGATTCTACTGCAGTAGGCTTATGAATCGCTTTAATCTTAAACATGGCCGCTTCCTCCTCGATAAAATAAAAGGTTCTAAATCAAATGTTGGGGTGATGTGATTTGCACGTCACCCTTTTACTTAGATACCGCTGAGTAATGTTGATTTGCGCTACAGGGCGGACGCTTTCCG